>NZ_JAEMQB010000021.1:0-30129 GCF_022759015.1 Tibeticola sp.
CGTCACGTTTCCGGCGTGGTCGCGGACCGGTGCGTAACCGCTGATAAAGGTTCCCCAATTATCGCTGTAGGGTTTCTTGTCCACGGCGCTGATGCCTTCGCGCAGGGTCGGAAGGTGTTGGTCCTGACCGAGCGGACGGATCACCTCGACGCGATCGGGGTGGCCCTCGACGGTCTGGAACCGGCGCTCTTCGTGTTGCATGGCCGGATGTCGAGGAAGCAGCGTGCGGCGCTGGTGGCAAGTCTGGATGCGCTGCCGTCCGACGCGCCGCGTGTCCTCCTGTCCACCGGCAAGCTGGTTGGCGAGGGCTTCGATCACCCGCCGCTCGACACGCTGGTCCTCGCGATGCCGGTGTCCTGGAAGGGCACGCTGCAGCAGTACGCCGGGCGCCTGCACCGGGAGCACGCCAGCAAGACCGACGTGCGGATCATCGACTTCGTGGACATCGGCCATCCGGCCTTGCTGCGGATGTGGGGCAAGCGCCAGCGCGGCTACCGGGCGATGGGGTACCGGATGGGTGCAGGCGACACCTTGGCGTGACGGTCCGAAAATTGCAGAGGGTGTCTGCAATATCGCTTCACCGCGCAGCAACCCGCACCAGTGCCCGTAAGCTCGGGAGTGCCACCAGGCCTCGAACTGGAAGAAGTCGAGGTGGCGCCAGCTGCGGCACACACGGTCGTGAATCAGCTGATGCTCGCCCCCGCACGCCGGGCACGCCGCACGTTTGCCGGTGTGCTCGACCTCGAAGTCGATGCGCCGCTTACCTGTGTTGAGCTCGACCTTGGCAACGTGCCAAGGCGGCTGCAGGCCAAGCGCGGTGGTGAAGAGGGCTTCGATCTGGTTGTTTATGGGGGCAAGGTCGGTGTTGTCAGCGGAAGGCGGTCGTACCACCGATCGTCATGTTTGTTGAGAAGTCAATTTCCACTGAAAACGGCATAGAACCCGCGACATCAGTCATCAAATAAATGATGAAGATGGGGAACAAGGTTGGGCGCAGACCTTACGGCTTGGCATGACTCAGGCGCAGCATCAGCACCAGCGGATCAGCCGGAGATGCCTGAAAGCCGTAGTGCTCGTAAAACAGCTTCGCGCGCTCGTGCAGGGCATGTACGAGCAAGGCACGAACGCCTGTATTCTGCGCAACGCTCACCGCGCGGTTGACGGCATCTTGCAGCAGTGAGCCACCCAACTTGATGCCCTGGGCCTTGGTGTCGACCGCAAGCCTGGCCAAGACCAAGACGGGAACAGGATCAGGCATGTTTCGACGCACGCCGCCTGTTGCCAATTGATGCGACACAGCACCGGCTGCCATGGCGTAGTAGCCGTAGACACGGCCTGTTTTATCGGCAACGACAAAAGTGCGACTGGCTCCGCTGACCTGATTGGCCATCGCCCGACGTTTGAGCCATTCATCCAAGACGGGCTCACCACAAGAAAAATTGGTGCACTGATGGCCCGACGTCAGTGGCTGCGGCGCGACAAGGTCAAGGCTCATGCCTTGTCCCATACTGGCTTCAGTGCAAATAGGCGTTCCAGGCCAGCGTTGGGTTTGGGCGGGGCATCCAGCAGGTCGACAAACTGCTGGAATTTATCTGCATCCAAGGTGAAGTGAACCTGATCCAGCACCACGGACTGGGCGCGCTCGCAAGCGGCCTCCAGCATGAAGTCGGACCGGTTTTTGCCGAGCAGGTTGGCGGCGTGGTCGATGAGGTCACGCTGCTCTGGCAGGGCGCGTAGGTTGATGGCGGCAACACGCATGACGAGGCTCCTGGTGCGAGCACAATAGATACACAAAGTCTAGTGGCACGTGTAGCTATTGTCAATACAGGCAAAAGCGGCCAAATCGTCCAAACCAAAAACTAGAACGCGGTGCTTTCGTATCTGCGTCGGAGTTTGGACGCGGGTTCGGTTCCGTGTTCCACCACCAAACACAAGGGCCCGGAAGAATCTCCGGGCCTTTTTTCTTGCTTGAAATCCGCGCCTGGCGCCAGGGCAACGCTGAACAAGTCCCTCGCGCGCCGCGCATCCCGGCTGCGGGCAGTCTGCTTCGTTGACCATCCTCGCCATAGCTGCGGCTATGGCTGCGGTTTGCGCCTCGCATTCCATCCCGCGGCCGGGCGTGCGCCATCACGGGAACCGATTCAGCGTGGCCAAAGGGCGAGGCTCCCGGTGCTGCGAGGGACGAACCGGGGCGACTGTGCGTCGGGTCAGGGGCTGGCGGCGGCAGACCGCATGCGCAAAGGGATGGATCGATGTCGGTTTCCGGTCCCCATCTTGCAAGCTTGGCCGTGTCGCAGCAGATTCAAGGGTATGGCATGGGTTTGGGTCTGTTGCAGGCTGCCCGGCCGCTCGGACGCTGATGGCCGTGGTGGCTTCGTTCCCGGGAAAACACTTGTCCCGGCCGAGGTGGGTTCGCCGATAATTCCGAGTCGACGCCCTGCCTCTCCAAGAGTCGCTCGGTGCGTCGGCCGATGCGCCGGCACTGTGCCGCTGTTCGCTTGATGCCCTAGCCCTTTGGTTTGATAGACCACCCCTCGCATGCCGCATCTGTCCGCCGTTCGCCCAGCCCTGTCGTGGCGTGAGTTGCTCTCCGTTGCGCGGGAGGACTACACCGTGGCCGTGCTGCTGTTCGGGACGCTGATTGCGGCCGTATGGCTCATGCCGTTTGCGATTTACCGTGCGCTGCAGGGGAACTGGTGGGCGATGTCGAACGATGTGGCCTTGTCGGCGCTGTTCGTTTGGGCCGGGCATCGGGCTTGGCGGACAGGCGATACGCGCCTGTCGGGCTGGGTGGTGGCTTGCGCGACGGTCGGTGGAATTTGGGGCATCGGCTGGGCGGCGCGATTTGCGGCGCTGTTTTGGGTTTATCCCGGTGTGCTGATGCTGTTTTTCCTCGTGCCCCCACGGGCCGCTTTTGTGCTGGCGGCGCTGGCTATCGGTGGATCGGCTTACCTGTCGCATACCGACCTGGGTGGCGGTGAAGGCTTGCTGTTTTTCTTGTTTACGGGATTGCTCACGGCGCTTCTGGGGTACATGACCTCACAGCAGGCACAGCACCGCATCGCTCGCTGGCAATCCTTGAGTCTGATCGATGCCTTGACGGGGGTGGCGAACCGCCGCTTGATGGAGATCGAGCTGGACCGGGCAAGCTCGGGCGGCGGATCGATCGGGTTGTTGGCCGTACTCGATTTGGATCATTTCAAGTCGATCAATGACCGCTTTGGGCATGACGCGGGTGACTTGGTGCTGCGGGACTTTGCGGCCACGGTGCAGTCGCGCTTGCGTCGAGGCGATCGGTTTTATCGCCTGGGGGGCGAAGAGTTTGTGCTCTGGCTGCCCGACGTGGGTCGCGCACAGGCCGAGGCGGTGCTCGAGCGCTTGCGCGAGCAGATCCGCGAGCATGTGCGCGCCGGCGAGGGCGAAGCGGTGACCGTGTCCATGGGTGTGGCAGCGCATCACACCGGAGAGCATTGGCGCGACTGTCTGGCTCGTGCCGATCAGGCACTCTACCGAGCCAAAAGCGCTGGGCGCAATCGTGTCGAATGGGCGGTGGGCGATGCGATCGAGCGCAGCATCCCCCTGGTCGAGCGGCGGGCATAGGGAGGGGATCCATCGGGCGGTCCTATCCCTGGCTGCGGCGAAGTAGGCGAGTCGTTGCGGATCGGCCGTGGCACCTGGGCGGGTGGATGGTGCCCGCGGGGGTCGGACGTGGCGAGGGCCTTTGCGCGGGCGCGGCGTCGATATACTGACCCCGATGCTTGGCCGGGGGTGGTTCTCCGGCTTTCACTTTCGATTCCTCCAGCCCATATGCCCAGAAAGAAACCCGCAACGTTCGAAGTGTGGCGCGAGCAATGGTCCATGCTCGGTTTTTATGAGCGCTTCGAGCAGATCGTCGCGATCATTTTGTCGGCGGTGATCGCGGTCATCGTCGTGACCTCCCTCGTTCAGTTGATCCGTGTGGTGTTCACGCTGCTCGTGCTCGACGCGTTCAATCCGCTCGACCATGCCGTGTTCCAACAGGTGTTCGGCATGGTCATGACGCTGCTGATCGCGATGGAGTTCAAACACTCCATCATCCGCGTGGCGATGCGCGAGGACAGCATCATCCAAGTCAAGACGGTGGTGTTGATCGCGCTGATTGCGCTCTCGCGCAAGTTCGTGATCCTGGACCCGGACACGTCGCCGTCCAAGGTTGCGGCGCTGTCGGGGGCGGTGTTGGCCCTGGGCGCGGTGTATTGGATGATGCGCGAGCGTGACCAGAAGGCGCTCGACGCCGAGCGTGCGTTTTGTCTTGCAACGAAGAAAGATCATGGAGAGGAAGCATGAAAGCCAGCGATTTCGAACCCGTGCCGAGTCGGGACACTTTCTCGCGGCGTGTGGCGGTGTTGGCGTTTTGGGCCGCACTGCTGATGGTGCTGTGGCACTTTCTGCCGGTGGTCGAGGCGTGGCTTGCCCCGTCCGGCAGCGGCGAGCGCACGGTCACGGCGCGCGGCGACCTGGCCGAAGATGAAAAAGCGACGATCCAACTGTTTGAAAAATCGCGGGATTCCGTCGTCTACATCTCCACGGCGCAGCTGGTTCAAGATGTTTGGACACGCAACATCTTTGCGGTGCCACGCGGCACGGGCTCGGGCTTCATCTGGGACGACGCAGGCCATGTCGTCACGAACTTTCATGTCATCGAAGGGGCGTCCGAAGCCACGGTGAAGCTGGCCGACGGGCGCGACTACAAGGCCGCATTGGTCGGCGCGTCGCCCGCGCACGACATTGCCGTGCTGCGCATTGGTGTGGGCTTCAAGCGACCGCCGCCCGTGCCGATCGGCACCAGCCACGATTTGAAGGTGGGGCAGAAGGCGTTTGCGATCGGCAATCCGTTCGGGCTGGACTGGAGCTTGACGACGGGCATCGTCTCCGCTCTCGACCGTTCGCTGCCCAACGAGCGCGGCGGGCCACCGATCGAGCATCTCATCCAGACCGACGCCGCCATCAACCCGGGCAACTCCGGCGGGCCGCTGCTCGACTCGGCGGGGCGGCTCATCGGCATCAACACCGCCATCTACAGCCCGAGCGGCGCGTCGGCGGGTATCGGTTTCGCGGTGCCGGTGGATACGGTGCGCCGGGTCGTGCCCCAACTGATCAAAACCGGCAAATACATCCGCCCGGCGCTGGGCATCGAGGCCGACGAACTGCTCAATCAGCGGCTGGCGGCGCTGACTGGCGTCAAAGGCGTTTATGTGCTGCGTGTGCAGCCTGGATCCGCCGCTGAAAAAGCCGGCATCGTGGGCGCGGCCCGCGGACCGGAGGGGCTCGTCCCCGGCGACGTCATCACGGCCTTGGACGGAACGCCCGTCGACGGGCTGCCGAAGCTTTTGTCACTGCTCGACGAGCACCAGGTCGGAGACGTGGTGCGCCTGACGCTGCGCCGCGGCGAAGCCACGCGCGAGGTCCAGGTGGCCCTGCAGCCCGGCACCTGAGGCGGCCGCTGGCTCAGGGGAGCCTCGGCAGCCCAGTTTTGAAATAAAACGGGCGGATGCCAGCGTCATTCGGGCGTTTTTTGCTCTCAAAAAGAGATCGTTTTGTTGGCGCTGCGCAACCCTCAGCATGCACAGCCCGCCGCTCGATCGCGGCAAGGCAATGACGCTGCGCGGCGGCAAAGGGGGGAGTCCCCGGTGGGAGCGCGGGCCGACGCCGGGAAAGGGCCTGCCGTGGGCAAATACGAGCGCGTTGACGCAGTGTCGGCTTTATGGCGACGCTGAACAAGTTCCTCGCGCGCCGCGCATCCCGGCGGCGGGCGGTCTGCGTCGTTGCAAATCCTCGCCATAGCTGCGGCTATGGCTGCGGTTTGCGCCTCGCATCCCATTCCGCAGCCGGGCGCGCGCCATCGCAGGGACTTATTCAGCGCCGCCTTATTTCGCCCACGAATCCTTCAACCCCGTCACCCGGTTGAACACCAGCTTCCCATCCACGCCATGATCCGCGCGGTCGGCCACGAAGTAGCCGTGGCGTTCAAACTGAAACTTCTCGTCCGGCTTGGCGGCGGCCAGTGACGGTTCCACGTAGGCGGTCACGACCTTCAGGCTGTCGGGGTTCAGCGCGTCGAGGAAGTTTTTGCCGCCCGCGTCGGGGTGCGGGTCGGTGAACAGGCGGTCGTAGAGGCGCACTTCGGCGCGCACCCCGTCGGCCACGCCCACCCAGGTGATGGCGGCCTTGGCCTTGACGCTGTCGGCGCCGGGGGTGCCGCTTTTGGTGCCGGGGATGACTTTGGCGTGCACTTCGGTGACTTGGCCCGTCGCATCCTTGACGCAGCCGGTGCATTCGATGACGTAGCCGCCCTTGAGGCGTACGACATTGCCGGGCTGCATTTGGCCATCCGCCCCTGGCCGGGGCGGATAGAGCCGCTTGTAGCCCTTGGGCGGCACTTCTTCGAAATCTTCGCGTTCGATCCAGACTTCTTTGCCGATCTTGAACACGCGCTCGGGCGGGGGCGTCTGGCCTTCGGCGATGGCCGCGTGGGGCAGGGCGGGCTGGGTGCAGTCTTCGAGGTAGTCGTCGGAGCCGAACACCTCGGCCCAGTTGGTGAGCACGAGCTTGACCGGGTCGAGTACCGCCATGCCGCGGTGCGCCTTGTGTTCCAGGTCCTCGCGCAGGCAGGCTTCGAGGGTGGCGTAGTCGATCCAGCTGTCGGACTTGCTCACCCCGATGCGCTCGGCAAAAAGCTGGATGGCTTCGGGCGTGTAGCCGCGGCGGCGCAGGCCGACGATGGTGGGCATGCGCGGGTCGTCCCAGCCGCTCACGCGCGCCTCGTTGACGAGTTGCGCGAGCTTGCGCTTGCTGGTGACGACGTAGGTGAGGTTGAGCCGCGCGAACTCATGCTGGCGCGGCAGCAGGAAGGGGTTGGGTCGCTCGATGTCGAGCGCGTGCGCCAGCAGCGGGGTGAACTGCTCGGGTTGGGTCTTGAGCAGCGCGAAGAATTCCGGCAGGTCGCGCAATACGGCTTCGCGGTCGTGTTCCCAGCGGGCGAACAGCGCGCGCATGCGGCCTTCGGCTTCGCTGGCCCACAGGCGGTCGGCGTGGTTGTGGCAGTGCAGCGCAAACTCCTTGCCCGCTTCGAGGCCTTGGGCTTCGATTTTCTCGATCCACGCCCGCGCGGCCTCGAACTGGGGCGCGCGCAGGATGGGCACGATGCGCTCGAGTGTCCATTCATAAAACGGCCGCTGGTCTTCGAATTCGAGCGTGCAGATGCTGTGGGTGATGTTTTCGAGCGCGTCCTCGATCGGGTGCGCGAAGCTGTACATCGGGTAGATGCACCACGCATCGCCTGTGCGGTGGTGGGTGGCGTGGCGGATGCGGTAGATGGCGGGATCGCGCAGGTTGATGTTGGGGTGCGCCATATCGATCTTGGCGCGCAGAACCATGGCGCCGTCCGGGTGCAGGCCCGCACGCATTTCGCGCAGGCGCGCGAGGTTCTCGGCCGGGCTACGGTGGCGGTACGGGCTTTCGGTGCCCGGGGTGTTGAAGTCGCCGCGTGCGGCGCGCATTTGCTCGGGCGTTTGCTCGTCTACGTACGCATGGCCGGTTTCGACCAGGTACTCGGCCGCGCGGTACATGAAGTCGAAATAGTCGCTGGCGTGGTAGAGGTGGCTCACGGGTTTGCCGCCCAGCGTGCCTTCCCAGCTGAAACCCAGCCACTGCACCGCGTCCAGGATGGAGCGGACGTATTCCTCGTCTTCCTTCTCGGGGTTGG
Organism: Tibeticola sp.; assembly: GCF_022759015.1. NCBI lineage: Bacteria > Pseudomonadati > Pseudomonadota > Betaproteobacteria > Burkholderiales > Comamonadaceae > Tibeticola > Tibeticola sp. The sequence continues at coordinate 7,745 of NZ_JAEMQB010000021.1, forward strand.
TGTCGTCGAAGCGCATGTGGCAGACGCCGCCATAGTCGCGCGCGAGGCCGAAGTTCAGGCAGATGCTCTTGGCATGGCCCACGTGCAGGTAGCCATTGGGCTCGGGCGGAAAACGCGTGCGGATGCGTGCGGGGTCGGGGCCGCCGGCCGCCTGGACGCTCGCATCGCCCGGGTGACCGACCCAGCGCCGGCCCGCGTCGGTGCCACGGGCAAGGTCTTGTTCGATGATCTGGCGCAGGAAGTTGCTCGGCCGCGGCGCCTCAGTGGGGTTCGCGGCCATCGATGAGGTTTGGACGGTTTTGGCGTTCATGATCGTTTCATTGTAGGACGCGGCTTTACGCATGCGCGCGCCTTCGGGCACGCCCGTCAGCCGCGCGATTCGCGGCCCAGTTGTTACATGCAGCAACCGCTGTCACGGCTCGGCAGTGGTCTGTATCGCGGGTTCTCGCGTTGAATCAGGGTAGGGCATCGAGGGCGTCGCCCGAGGTGCCGATGTGCATCGATTCACAGGAGAATTTCCATGCAAACCAGCGTTTTGAAGCTCATGTCCCACAGCGCTCGGGTGCGTCTGATGGCCCTCGCGTTCATCGGCGCGGCGGGGCTTGCGGCCTCGGGTGGTGCTCAAGCGCGCGACAACGTGTTCTGGTCGATCGGCATCGCCTCGCCGGGCGTGTCCATCGGTGTGGCGAATGCCGCCCCGGTCTATGTGCAGCCGGCACCGGTTTACGTACAACCCGCGCCGGTGGTGGTGCAGCGCCCCGTCGCCGTCTACGCGCCGCCGCCGGTCGTTTATCGGCCCGCTCCGGTGGTCGTCGAGCCCATCGGCTGGGTGCCGCCGGGCTACGTGGTGCGGGAGCGCGAGCACAAGCATCACCACCATCACGACCGGCCGGAGTGGTACGAGGGGCCGGGGTATCGCTACTGACTTCTGCGCCTCAGGCGGTCGGGCGACGCTGAGTCGGCCGCAGTGAAGGCGCGCAGGCCGCATACGCCACAGTGGCGGGTCTGGGCGCAGCGATAATCCACGCTCGTTTCAAGGAGCGTGTGTGGACGTTGTGTTGCTGGCCAAGGCCGCGGTGATGGGGGTGGTCGAGGGGCTGACGGAGTTCTTGCCCATTTCATCGACGGGGCACCTGATACTGGCGGGTTCGCTGCTGGGTTTCGATGACGAGCGCGCCAAGGTGTTCGACATCGCCATCCAGACCGGGGCGATCTTCGCGGTCATCCTCGTCTACTGGCAGCGGCTGTGGTCCACCCTGCGGGCCTTGCCGACGCAGGCGCAGGCGCAGCGTTTTGCGGTCAATGTGCTGATTGCGTTCTTCCCGGCGGTGATCCTGGGCCTGCTGTTCGGCAAGGCGATCAAGGCGCATCTGTTCACGCCCACGGTGGTCGCCAGCACCTTCATCCTCGGTGGTCTGGTGATTCTTTGGGCCGAGCGGCGGCCTCGCTCGGCGGTGCGCATCCACCATGTCGAGTCCATGCAGCCGCTCGATGCGCTCAAGGTTGGCCTGGCGCAGTGCCTGGCCATGGTGCCAGGCACGAGCCGCAGCGGCGCGACCATCATCGGCGGTATGTTGTTTGGCCTGTCGCGCCAGGCGGCGACGGATTTCTCTTTCTTTCTTGCGATTCCGACACTCATCGGCGCTGGCGCTTACAGCCTCTACAAGGAGCGCGCGATGTTGTCCGTGGCCGACGCGCCGCTGTTTGCCGTGGGTCTGTTGTTCTCGTTCCTGAGTGCGTGGGTGTGCGTGCGCTGGCTGCTGCGTTACATCGCCACCCACAGTTTCGTGCCCTTCGCCTGGTACCGCATTGGCTTTGGCGTGCTGGTGTTTGCCACCGCCTGGAGCGGGCTGGTCACCTGGGCGGAATGAGCCCCATCACCGTTGGTGCGGCCCGTTTCGACGCCCTCTCAGGCCCCCATGTCGCGCAGCGCGGCCTCGATGGCCGCGGCGGTGGCCAGCGGCTTTTCCATCGGCACGAGGTGGCTGCCTTCGAGCATCAGGATGCGGCCTTGGGTGAGCTTTTCCGTCATGGCCATGCCCACCTGGCGCATCTCCTGCGAATGGGTGCCACCGATGAAACTGACCGGGCACTTGAGCGGGTGGCGGTGCAGCAGGCGGTCGAGGTTGTCGGGCAGCGTGTTGTAAATGGCAGTTTCGACATCGCGGTCGAAGCGCAGCACGCGACGGCCGTGCGCGTCGCTTTCGGTGGCGCAGTCGATGTAGTCGGCCAGCACCTGCGGATCCCAGCGGGCAAACGCGCGCTTGTGGCGGAAGTGCTCGAGCGCGGCGTCGCGGCTCTCCCAACTGGTGCGGCGCTGGCGGCTCACTCGCCCGGGGGAGAGCGAGCCGATCAAGGGCGTGCGCTTGATCGCGCCGAGCGTGGTGGCGCGCCAGCCGCCGAGGATGGGCGAGTCGATCAGCAGCACGCCGCGCGTCAGCGCCGGCTGCCGGGCGGCTGCCATGACGCTCAAGAAACCGCCGAGCGAATGTCCCACGAGGAAGGCGGGTCGACCGGCGCGTGCGACCTGCGGCTGCGCGAAGTCCACCAGTTGCTGCACCAGATGCGGCCAGTTGTTGGTGACCGGATAGGCCGGGTCGTGGCCATAGCGATCCACCGCCTGCACCTCGAAGCCGCGCGCGCGCAGGCTTTCGAACAGCACCCGGTAGGTGCAGGCCGGAAAGCTGTTGGCGTGGGAGAAGACGATGAGAGGCTGGGTAGGCATAGGGGCTTCAAACGAGGCGTTTGAGCTGGTAGAGCAGGTCGAGCGCTTCGCGGGGCGTGAGCGCGTCGGGGTCGATCTCGGCCAGACGCAGCTCGACTTCACTCGGGATGGGGGCCGTGGGAACGCTCGGTTCGGCGGTCGCAAACAGGTCGGGCTGGGTGCGGTCGGCGGCGCCGGATTCGAGCGCGGCGAGCGTTTGCCGCGCGTGCTGCAGCACCGGGGCGGGCAGGCCCGCGAGCCGCGCGACCTGGATGCCGTAGCTCTTGCTCGCCGGGCCGGGCTCGAGCGCGTGGAGGAAGACGATGTCGTGCCCCGACTCGGCTGCGCTCACATGCATGTTCACCGCCGCGTGATGCTCGGCGGGGAAGGCGGTGAGTTCGAAATAGTGGGTGGCAAACAGCGTGTAGCACTGCGCGCGGTCGTGTAAGTGTTTGGCAATCGCTGCGGCCAGCGCCAAGCCGTCGTAGGTGCTGGTGCCGCGGCCGATTTCATCCATGAGCACCAGGCTTTGCGGCGTGGCCGCGCGCAGGATTTGCGCGGCCTCGGTCATCTCGACCATGAAGGTCGATTGCGCATTGGCCAGATCATCGGCCGCGCCGATGCGCGTGTGGATGGCGTCGATCGGCCCGAGCCGACAGGCCGTCGCGGGCACATAAGAGCCGATGCTGGCCAGCAGCACGATCAAGGCCACCTGCCGCATGTAGGTCGATTTACCGCCCATGTTCGGGCCGGTGATGATTTGCATGCGCGTCTTGGCGCCAAGCACCGTGTCATTGGCGATGAAGGCCGCGCCGCGCATCTCGGCCAATCGCGCCTCGACGACCGGATGGCGGCCCGCGCGGATTTCGATGCAGGGCTCGCGCACGAACTGTGGGGCGCACCAGTTGAGGGTCAGCGATCGCTCGGCAAGCGCACACAAAGCGTCGAGCGTCGCAAGCGCGCGCGCGAGCCGCGTGAGGGCGGGCACGAAGGGCTGCAGCGCGTCGAGCAGCTGCTCGTAGAGCCATTTCTCGCGCGCCAGGCCGCGCTCCTGCGCGGAGAGCGCCTTGTCTTCGAAAGCCTTGAGTTCAGGCGTGATGAAGCGCTCGGCGTTCTTGAGCGTCTGGCGGCGGCGGTAGTCGGCGGGCACCTTGTCCAGCTGCCCTTGTGTGACCTCGATGTAGAAGCCGTGCACCTTGTTGAACTGCACGCGCAGATTGGCGATGCCGGTGCGCTCGCGCTCGCGCGCCTCGAGCGCGAGCAGAAAGTCGTCGCAGTTGTTCTGGATCGCGCGCAGCTCGTCGAGTTCGGCGTCGAAGCCGTCGCGGATCACGCCGCCGTCGCGCAGCAGCGCGGCGGGCTCATCGAGCAAGGCGCGGCCGAGCAGCGCCGCGCAGCCCTCGGGTGGGCTCAGTTGCGCTGAAATTTCAGCCAAAAGGCCGGAACCCCAGCGTGAAATGGACTGGATGTGCTCTGAATTTTGTAGTGATTGCCGCAGCGCCACGAGCTCGCGCGGGCGCACCTGACGCAGCGCCACGCGCGCGGCGATGCGCTCGACGTCGGCCTGGCCCTTGAGTGCCGCGCGCAGCGCACCCAAGCTCGGCGCGTCGCTCGGGTCCTCACCCCGCAGCACCCCGATGGCGTCGATGCGGGCTTGCGCGGCGCTGCGATCGCGTGCCGGCTCGAGCAACCAACGGCGCAGCAGGCGGCTGCCCATGCCGGTCTGGCAGGTGTCGAGCAGAGAAAACAGCGTGGGCGCTTCTTCGCCGCGCAGCGTGCGCACGAGTTCGAGGTTGCGTCGCGTGGCCGGCGGCAGGTCGATGAGCGCATCGGCGCGCTGCACGCGCAGCTCGCGCACATGGCTTAGGCTGCGGCCCTGGGTGTGCTCGGCCCAGGCCAGCAGCGCTGAGGCGGCCGCGTGCGCCGCGCTCAGCTCGCTCGCACCCCAGGCGTCGAGACTCGCCGCCTGCAGCTGTTCGAGCAGCTTGCGCTGGCCCAGGCCCGCATCAAACTGCCAGGCCGGCCGCGCCGTGAGGCTGGCGCGCCGCTCGGCCGACGCCGCCCAGGCCGCGAGGCGTTGCTCCAGCGTGGTGGGTGCGCCCGCGCTGTAGAGCAGCTCGCTTGGGCCCACGCGTGCCAGCGTGGATTCGAGTGCCGCCGCCTCGCACTCGGCCAGTTGCAGTTCCCCTTGGGTGACGCTGAGCCAGGCGAGCCCATAGCGGCCGCGTTCGCCCGCGTGCAGCGCGAGCAGCACCGGGTCACGCTTGTCGGAAAGCAGCGCTGCGTCGGTCAGCGTCCCCGGTGTGACCACGCGCACCACCTTGCGCTCGACCGGTCCCTTGGCGGTGGCGACATCGCCCACCTGCTCGCAAATCGCCACCGATTCGCCCAGTTCCACCAGCCGCGCGAGATAGGTCTCGACCGAGTGCGCGGGCACGCCCGCCATCACCACCGGCTGCCCGGCCGACTGACCGCGGCGGGTGAGGGTGATGTCGAGCAGGCGCGCGGCTTTCTCGGCGTCGGCCCAGAACAGCTCGTAGAAGTCGCCCATGCGGTAGAACACCAGCGTGTCCGGGTACTCCGCCTTGACGGCGAGGTACTGCTGCATCATGGGCGTATGGGCCTGGGGCGCGGCGGCTTCGGATCCGGTCATGGGCAGCGGGCGCAAGAAATCGGGGCGGGGTGCGACGGGCACCCCAAGCGATCAGAAGGGTGCGTCGTCCGCGCGCGGCGGCTCGGTCGGCGCGGCGGCGGCTTCGGCCCCTTGCTCGGCGTTTTGCGCCAGCTCGCCCGAGGCGGCTGGGGTGGCGGCAGCCCGTTCGGCTTCGCGCACGGCAGCCTTTTCGCCAGCGCTGGCGAACTTGCTGTATTTGCCGAGCAAAGTCACGAGTTGTCCGTAGACGCGCGGCGTTCCGGCCAGGCATTCTTGCTGGTGCAGGAAGTCCGCTTCACCCGTGAAATTGCCGATGAGACCGCCCGCTTCGGTCACGAGCAGCGAGCCCGCCGCGACGTCCCAGGGCTGCAGGCCGGTCTCGAAGAAGCCATCGGTGTAGCCGGCGGCGACATAGGCCAGATCGAGCGCGGCCGACCCAGGCCGGCGCAGGCCTGCCGTGCGCTGCATCACCTCGCCCATCATCTGCAGGTAGCGCTGGAAGTTGTCGCCCTTGCGGAAGGGAAAGCCGGTGGAGATCAGGCACTCCTGCAGCCGGGTGCGCTTGCTCACGCGAATGCGCCGGTCGTTGAGGAAGGCGCCGCGACCGCGGCTGGCGGTGAACAGGTCGTTGCGCGTGGGGTCGTAGACGACGGCTTGCTCGATGCGGCCCCGCACCGACAAAGCAATGCTCACGCAATAGACCGGAAAGCCGTGGATGAAGTTGGTCGTGCCATCGAGCGGGTCGATGATCCAAATGTGGTCGGAGTTTTTGTCGCCATGAAGCTGCCCCGACTCCTCGGCCAGAAAACCGTGGCTCGGGTAAGCGTCGAGCAGCGTCTCGATGATCGCTCGCTCGCTCGCATGGTCCACCTCGGTGACGAAATCGTTGACCTGCTTCTGCGACACCCGAACTGCCTCCACGTCGAGCGCGGCGCGGTTGATGATGGTGCCGGCGGCGCGGGCGGCCTTGACGGCCATATTGAGCATGGGGTGCAGATGCGGGGACGACATGGATGGTGGGAAGGTGCAGTGCGGGAGCCAAGACGGCGGGCCGCGCGGCGATGCGCTGCGGCGACAATCGGCAGATTTTACCCGCGAGGCCACCGCCCCATCCGCTTCCATGACGACGCGCTTCATCCTCATCGAGACCAGTCACCCCGGCAACGTTGGCGCCGCGGCGCGCGCCCTGAAGGTCATGGGTTTCGATGATCTGGTGCTGGTCGCGCCGCGTTGGCCCAACGTGCTGCGCCGCAAAGAGACCATCGAGCGTGCCAGTGGCGCCACCGATGTGCTCGAGCGCGCGCGCATCGTCGCCACGCTCGACGAGGCGCTCGACGGCGTGGAGCATCTCTGTGCCACCGTGATGGTCGGGCGCGATTTCGGGCCGCCCACGCAGGCACCGCGCCCGCATCTGGAGGCGCTGGCGGCCCAAGCGCGTGCGCGGGGCGAGCCGCCGCCGTCGGTCGCCTTTTTGTTCGGCTCCGAGCGCTACGGCATGAAAAACGAGGACGTCTACCGCTGCCATGTGGGCTTGAGCATTCCGACCAATCCCGCCTTCGGCTCGCTCAACCTCGCCGCGGCCGTGCAGCTCATCGCCTACGAATGGCGGCTCGCACTCGGCGGCTATGGCCCTTGGTTGCCGGCCGTGCCAACGCAAGCCTCGGAACGTGCCGACGCACAGGCAGTCGCCGGCGTGTTGGCGCACTGGGAGCAAGCCCTCGCTGACATCGGTTTCCTCGATCCGTCCGCGCCCAAGAAGCTCATGCCGCGCCTCAACCAGCTGTTCAACCGTGCGCGCCTGACCCCTGAGGAGGTGCACATCCTGCGGGGGATCGCCCGCAGCATGCAACGCACGGCCGCCGCCGCGAAAGCCACTGGCGCAGCAGCGGACGTGCCGCCGCAATAGACTCGGGATCATGTTCGCCCGACTCCGATCCGACATTCAGTGCATTCTCGAACGCGATCCTGCCGCGCGCAGTGCCTGGGAGGTGCTCACCTGTTATCCGGGCCTGCATGCGCTGGTGCTGCACCGGCTGGCGCACGCCTGCTGGACTCATGGGTTGTTGTGGCTGGGGCGCTTCATCTCGCATGTCTCGCGCTTTCTCACCGGCATCGAAATTCACCCCGGCGCCAAAATCGGCGAGCGCGTCTTCTTCGACCACGGCATGGGCATCGTCATCGGTGAAACCGCTGAGGTCGGCGACGGCTGCACGATCTACCACGGCGTCACGCTGGGCGGCACCTCGCTCTACAAGGGCACCAAGCGCCATCCCACGCTCGGCCGCGACGTGGTCGTGGGGGCGGGCGCCAAAGTGCTGGGAGGCTTCACGGTCGGTGACGGCGCCAAGATCGGCTCCAACGCGGTCGTGACCAAGCCCGTGCCCGCCGGGGCCACCGCCGTAGGCAACCCGGCACGCATCATCGAGGCCGAGGCCGATGCCCGGCGTGAGGAAGCGGCTTCGCGCATGGGCTTTTCGGCCTATGGCGTCACGCAGAGCGACGACCCGCTCTCACAAGCCCTGCGCGGGCTCATCGACCATGCGGCCGCACAGGAGCATCAGATTGCCCTGCTTTGGCAGACCATCGAGAAACTCTCGGCGGCGCAGGGCTTGCCGGTCGATGCGGCCGTGCAAGAGCACTTCGACGCCGCCGGAATCAGCCGCTTGCTGGGCAAATGAGCGTGCCGCCCGGCGGCATGGGGTGACTGCCAGCAGGGGTGGCTTGCGCTGCCCTCGAGTCGCTGATCTTCAGCGGGGTGGTCGGATGGCGTTTTTGGGCCGGAAGGCCTTGCAGACCTCATCGTTGGTCTCGAGGTAGGGGCCGCCGATCAGGTCGATGCAGTAAGGCACGGCGGCGAAGATGCCCGGCACGATGGGGGTGCCGTCTGCCGCCTTGAGGCCTTCGAGCGTTTCCTGGATGGACTTGGGCTGCCCGGGCAGGTTGATGATGAGGCTTTGGCCCCGGATCACCGCCACCTGGCGCGACAAGATGGCCGTGGGGACGAAGCGCAGGCTGATCTGCCGCATCTGCTCGCCAAAGCCCGGCATCTCTTTGTCGGCCACGTCCAGTGTGGCTTCAGGCGTCACATCGCGCGGCGCCGGGCCGGTGCCGCCGGTGGTCAGCACCAATGCGCAGCCGGCATCGACGAGTTCCATCAGGGTTTCGCTGATGCGCGCGCGCTCGTCGGGGATCAAGCGCTCTTCGAATTGCAGCGGGTTTTTGAGCGCGCGCGTGAGCCATTCCCGCAAGGCGGGCAGGCCCTTGTCTTCATAGACGCCCGAGGAAGCGCGGTCGCTGATGGAAACGATGCCGATGCGGACCGGATCGTGCGGCGTCGTGGGGGTCGAGGCTTCAGACATGGATGGGCTCCGGATCGTTGGGGTGTGGGGTCATTCGGCGCCGTCCGGCGGGCCTTCGAGCGTGTCGCGCACCCAGCGGAACAGTTCGCGGTAGGCCCGGCCGTGGCGCGGCGCGAGGCCCTGCGAGACGGCGGCACGGCTTTCGGGCGGCGCGTCTTTGCGCGCCTGGCGCACGAGGGCGCGCAACTGCTGCGTGTCGCAGCCGGGGTGCGCGGCAATCCAGTCGGCGACCGCGTCGTCGCTTTCGATCAGGCGGTCGCGCCAGCGCTCGGCTTCGTGCAGAGCCTGCGTGCGTGCCGCAGACCCCTGATGCTGCTCGGCCAGCGCCGCGCGGGCCGCGGCTATGGTTTCGGCGTCGAGTCCGCGCATGAGCTTGCCGACGAACTGCATCTGCCGCCGCTTGCCCTCGAAATCGGTGATGCGGCGGGCTTCGGCCAGGGCTTCGAGCAGTTTTTCGGGGAGCTGAAGGGCTTCGAGCAGGTCCGATCGCAGCGTCAACAACTCGGTGCCGAGTGCCTGCAGCGCTTCGCTCTCTCGTTTGAGCTCGGTGCGGCTGGCGCCGTCGGTGCCTTTGAGTTCACGCTTGAGCTCGAGATCTTCCGGGCTGCCCTCGGCGATGAACTGGCCACGGACGAAGTAACCTCGTTTCGGTTTGCGGGACATGGATGGGGCACTCGGGCGTTGGGAAAGCGGGCCGGTATCATAGCCGCCACGATGAAAAACAACCCCGTCTCAGACGTCAGCGCGGGCACCGCTGCCGCGCACGACCCCGAGTCCGGCTTCAGTTACAGCCGGGCCTTTTTTGAAGAACTGGTGGATGCCGCCATCCAGCACGCGCGCAAGCTCGGCGCGTCGGACGCGGCGGCCGAGGCTTCCGAAGCCTTTGGTCTGAGTGTCGGCGTGCGCTGCGGCGCCCTCGAGAGCGTGGAGCGCAACCGGGACAAGGGCCTGGGGGTGACGGTCTATGTCGGACAGCGCAGCGGCCACGCGAGCACCTCGGATTTCTCGCCGCGAGCGATCCACGAAACCGTGCAGGCGGCCTATGACATCGCGCGCTTCACCGCTGAAGATCCGGCCGCTGGCCTACCCGATCCGGACGACGTCGAGCACGCCCCGCGCGAGCTCGACCTGTTCCACCACTGGGACATCGGCAGCGAGGCGGCCGCTGAGCTTGCCTTGCGCTGCGAGGCAGCCGCGTTTGCCACCAGCCGGCGCATCACCAACAGCGAAGGCGCGGGCGTCTCCGCGCAGCACAGCCATTTCTTCTCGGCGCACACCCACGGGTTTCGAGGTGGCTACGCGAGTTCACGGCACTCGATTTCGGTGGCCCCGATCGCCGGCCGCGGCCGCTCGATGCAGCGCGACTATTGGTACAGCTCGATGCGGCACCCGGAGGATTTGGCGCAGCCCGAGGCCGTGGGCCGTTACGCGGCCGAACGGGCTTTGAGCCGGCTGGGCGCGCGCAAGATCGCCACCCGCGAGTGCCCGGTGCTGTTCGAGGCGCCGCTGGCCGCGGGCCTGCTCGGGGCATTCGTGCAGGCGACCAGTGGCGGGGCGCTCTATCGAAAGAGCAGTTTCTTGCTCGACTCGCTCGGCAAAAAAGTCTTCCCCGAGCATGTCGATATTTTGGAAGACCCGTTCATTCCGCGCGGCAAGGGCAGTTCACCGTTCGACCGCGAAGGCGTCCAGGTGCGGGCGCGCCGCGTGGTCGACGCCGGTCGGGTCGAGGGTTATTTCCTGAGCACCTATTCGGCCCGCAAGCTCGGGATGCGCACGACCGGCCATGCCGGCGGCTCGCACAACCTCATCATGCGTTCGCGCCTGGCGCGGCCCGAGGACGACCTGGATGCCATGCTCGAGCGGCTGGGCACCGGGCTGTTCGTGATCGAGCTGCTCGGCCAGGGAGTGAATTACGTCACGGGCGACTACTCGCGCGGCGCCAGCGGTTTCTGGGTGGAGAACGGCCGCATCGCGTACCCGGTTCATGAGGTCACCATTGCGGGCAACCTCAAGACCATGTTCGCGGGCATCCGTGCCATCGGAGCCGACGCGTACACGCAGGGCGCCAAGACGGTCGGCTCGGTCCTCATCGACCGCATGACCGTCGCCGGAGCCTGAGGCGGCACGGCCGCACAGCCCCGCTGAAGGCGCGCCGCGTATCCCATCCCGCGGCCGGGATGCGTGCGGCGCGAGGGACTGGTTCAGCGTTGCCCTAAGGCCGCCTTGACGGCGGCCGAGACGGCGGCCATGTCGGCTTTGCCTGCCAGGCGGGCTTTTGCCGCGGCCATGATTTTTCCCATGTCGCTGGCCGCGGGCTTGCGGCCGAGCTCGGCGCTCGCCTCGGCGACGATCGCGGCCACTTCTTGGGCCACGGCTTCGGGCGTCAGGCGCTCGGGCAGGTAGACCTGCAAAACCTGCAGCTCGGCTTGTTCCGCGTCCGCGAGATCCTGCCGGCCGGCCTGGGTGTAGGCGGCGATGCTGTCCTTGCGCTGTTTGACGAGCTTGTCGATGACGGCGATGATGGCTGCATCGTCGAGCGTGACGCGCTCGTCCACCTCTTTTTGTTTGATGGCGGCAAGCAGCAGGCGGATGGCGCCCAGCCGGGCGCTGTCCTTGGCCCGCATTGCGGTTTTCATGTCTTCGGTGATTCGGTCTTTGAGGCTCATGGTGAACTCCTGAAAAAACAAACCCGCGGCAGGCGTCCCTGGCGCGGGTTGCGAACGAACGGTGGCACAGACCGGTTCCCCACTGGGGCCACGGATGCGCCGCGGCGGCGTTCAGTACAGCTTCTTGGGCAGCTGCATCGAGCGGATGCGCTTGTAGTTGCGCTTGATGGCCGCAGCCTTCTTGCGCTTGCGCTCTTCGGTCGGCTTTTCGTAGAACTCGCGGGCGCGCAGTTCGGTCAGCAGGCCGAGCTTTTCGATCGTGCGCTTGAAACGGCGCAGGGCAACCTCGAAGGGTTCGTTGTCTTTTACGCGTATCGTCGTCATTACGTTTGGATTTCCATGGGTGCAGACAGAGGGTGGCCGGGAAGATCGGGCCCGGTCGCCGTAACTGCGTTTTTGCCCCGCCTTTAACTAGTATCGGCCGGCGGGGCGATGCCGGCAAAACACGAGATTATATCGGCTCGAGCGCGCTTGCACAGGCATGCGCGCTGGCCCAGGCCCATTGGAAGTTGTAACCCCCGAGCCAGCCGGCGATGTCCACTGTCTCGCCGATGAAATACAGCCCCGGCTGGCGGGATTCGAGGGTTTGCTGCGAGAGGTCGCGGGTGTCCACGCCGCCCAGCGTGACTTCGGCTTTGCGCCAGCCCTCGGTGCCCGTGGGGGTGAGCTCCCAGTGCTTGAGCGCCTCGCCGAGCGAGCGCAGCGCACGATCGCTGGCTTCGGCGATCGGCCGCTGCCAGGCGGGGTCGCGCGCGACCCAGGTGTCAGCCAGGCGCGCGGGTACAGAGGCGGCGAGTTCGTTGGCGATGCGCTTTTTCGAGCGGGTCTTGGCCTCGAGCAGCAGGCGCGGCAGGTCGACGCCGGGCGCGAGGTCGATCGAAATGGGCGTGCCGGGCTGCCAATAGCTCGAGATCTGCAGCACGGCCGGTCCCGAGAGGCCCCGGTGGGTGAACAGCAGGTCTTCCTCGAAGCGCTGGCGGGCGCGTCCCTGACCCGTGGAAATTTCGACCGGCAAGGACAAGCCCGCCAGTTCGGCCCAAGGCGCCCAGGCCTCGGGGTCGAAGCTCAGCGGCACGAGGCCGGGCCGGGGCTCGACGGTACGCAGGCCAAACTGCTGGGCCACGCGCCAGCCGAAATCGCTCGCGCCGATCTTGGGCACCGACAAGCCACCGGTCGCGACGACGACCGAGTGGGTTTGAATCGGCCCCCGGGTGCTCTGTAATTGATAGCGATACTCGCCCATTTCACGCCGGCGTTCGGCCAAAAACTCGATATTTTTGACGCTGCAGGGCTGCCATCGGGCAACGCCCCCGGCGGCGCATTCCGCGAGCAGCATGGCGATGATGTCCTCGGCCGAGCGGTCGCAGAAGAGCTGCCCTTTGTGCTTCTCGTGGTAGGCGATTCCATGGCGCTCGACGAGCGCGATGAAGTGCTGTGGCGTGTAGCGCGCCAGGGCCGAGCGCGCAAAAGCCGGGTTGGCACCCACGAAATGCTGCTGGGGAGAGCGCGGGTCGAGCAAGCGGTTGGTGAAGTTGCAGCGTCCGCCGCCGGAGATGCGGATCTTCTCGGCGACCCGCTCGCTGTGGTCGAGCAGCAGCACGCGCAGCCCGCGCTGCCCGGCCACCGCGGCGCAGAACAGACCCGCCGCACCCGCGCCGATGACGACGGCGTCGAAGGCTGCCACAGACTCACGCGCTGGCGTCATGGTGCGCGCGTTCCAAGCACCGCTTCGCCACCGAGCGCCTTGTAGAGGGCCACGTGGCTTTGCCGCCAGGCGCCGCGGGTCTGCTCGAGCTGCTGTTGCGCCGCGAGCAGCGCGCGCTGCGCGTCGAGCGCTTCGAGCTGGCTGGCCACGCCGGCCTGGAAGCGCGCCTGCACCAGGCGGGCGAGCGCGGTTTGCGCCTGCAACTGGGCCTCGGCCGCGCGCAGCTGGTCGGCGAGTGTTTGGCGCGCGGTCAGGGCGTCGGCAACCTCGCGAAACGCGGTCTGAATGGCTTTTTCATACTGCGCGAGAGCAACGCCGCGCGCGGCCTCGGCGGCTTCGAGGTTGGCCTCGTTGCGTCCCGCATCGAAGATCGGCAACAAGGCCTGGGGTGCGAGGCTCCAGCCCCAGCTGCCCGCCTGAAACAGATTCGCCAGCGCGTTGCTGACCGTGCCTGCGCTGGCGGTGAGGGTGATGCGCGGAAAAAAAGCGGCTCGGGCGGCGTCGAGGTTCGCGTGCGCGGCGCGCAGCTGCTGCTCCGCGGCCAGGATGTCGGGCCGGCGCAGCAGCAGGTCCGACGACAGATGTGCGGGCAGCGGCAGCGCGGCATCGCCCGCGTCGCTGCGTTCGCTCAGGCCCAGCGGCGCGTCCCCGAGCGGCTCGCCGATCAGCAGCTCGAGCGCGTGGCGGTCGAGCGCGAGCGCGCGCTCTTGCTGCGCGAGGTTGACCCGCGCCGCTTCGACCAATGTCTGGGCGCTGCGCCAGTCGATTTCGGAGGCGGCGCCGTGCTCGAAGCGCAGTCGCACCAGTTCGAGCGTCGAGAGCCGCGCCCCGAGCGTCTCGCGGGCGACGGCCAGCAAGGCGTCATCGGTCTGCAGCGCAAGCCAGCTGCTCGTCACCGCAGCCACCAGGCTCAGCTGGGCCGCACGTTGCGCCTCGACGCCGGCTTGGTATTGGGCATAGGCGGCGTCCGACAGCGCGGCGACGCGGCCGAAGAAGTCGAGTTCCCAGCTGGCAAGCGCCAACCCCGTGGTGTAGACGCTGTTGATCGCCCCGCTGCCGTTGCTCGAGGGTTGTCGCTGGCCGGTCGCCGCCAGGTTGATCGTGGGCAAGCGGTCCGCGCGGCGCAGGCCGTAGGCGGCCCGAACCTGCTCGACGTTGAGCGCCGCCACGCGCAGGTCGCGGTTGTGCGCCAGCGCGCGCGTGATCAAGTGCTGCAGCGCCGGCTCGTGCGCGTAAGGGCGCCCCACTGCGAGCGTGGGCACGTGCGGGCGATTGCCCTCGGCGGCCTGAGCCTCAGGTGCAGCACCGGCGGCCCACGACGCGGCAACCGGCGCGGGCGGGCGCGTGTATGGGGTGGTCGGCGCACAAGCACCCAGCGTGAGCGTGAGCGCGAGCGCGAGCAGTGGGCAGGCGGCGGGAACGCAGCGCAGCTTCATGCCATCCCTCCAGGGCGGGCGGTTTCGTCCGAGACAGGCACGCCGAGGGCGGCGGCTTGGGCGGCATGGATGGCCTGCTGCCGGGCACTGTCCTGGAAGCGTCGTCGGACGACGACGAAGAAGATCGGCACGAAAAACACCGCGAGCACCGTGCCCGTCAAGATGCCGCCGAGAACGCCGGTTCCGATGGCGCGCTGGCTCGCCGAGCCCGCCCCGGAAGCCACGGCCAGCGGCAGCACGCCCAGCGTGAAGGCCAGCGAGGTCATCAAAATTGGCCGAAAGCGCAGGTGGGCAGCGGCCAGCGCGGCGCTGGCCACATCGCGGCCTTGCGCCTGCAGGTCTTTGGCGAATTCGATGATCAAAATCGCGTTCTTTGCCGCCAGGCCGATGATGGTCACGAGGCCGATTTGGAAATACACATCGTTGGCGTAGCCGCGGGCCAGCGTCGCGGCCAGCAACCCGAGCACGCCGAGGGGCACGACGAGGATGACCGCCAGCGGAATGCTCCAACTCTCGTAGAGCGCCGCCAGACAGAGAAACACCGCCAGGATCGAGAACGCGTAGAGCACGAGCGCCTGGGAACCGGCCAGCTTTTCCTCCCGCGAGGTTCCGGTCCATTCCAAGCCGATGCCGGGCGGCAGCTGAGCCACGAGCCGCTCGACTTCGGCCAGGGCATCGCCGCTGCTGTAGCCCGCTGCGGCGCTGCCGCTGATGCCCATGGCCGGGTAGCCGTTGTAGCGCGTGGTTTGCACCGGGCCTTGGATCCAGCGGGTGCTCGCAAAGCTCGAAAACGGCACGCTTTGGCCACGGGCGTTGGTCACGGTCAGCCGCAGGATGTCCTCGGCCTGCATCCGTGCGGGCGCGTCGGCTTGCACCACGACCCGCTGCACCCGGCCTGCGTTGGGGAAATCGTTCACGTAGGCCGAGCCGAGCGCCGCCGAGATCGCGGTGTTGATCGCGTCGAACCCGATCCCCATCGCCGCCGCCCGCTCGCGGTCGATCTCCACCTGCAGCTGCGGCGCATCCTCGAGACCATCGGGGCGGACCTGGGCCAGCAAGGGGCTGCGGGCGGCGAGGCCCAGAAACTGGTTGCGCGCCGCCAGCAGCGCCTCGTGGCCGAGCCCCGCTCGGTCCTGCAGCCGCAGGCTAAAGCCCGAGGAGTTGCCCAGTTCCCGGATGGGCGGTGGACTCAGCGCAAAGATGCTGGCGTCGCGAATGGGCGCCAAACCGCCGAATGCCCGTTGCGCCACCGCCTGGGCGGAGTGCTCCGCGCCCTTGCGCTCGGCCCAGTCTTTGAGCGTCACGAAGGCCAGTGCCGCGTTCTGGCCCGAGCCCGAAAAGCTAAACCCCAGCACCCCGACCATGCCCGCCACCTCGGGCTGCTGCAGCATGTAGCGTTCGACCTGCTCCAGCGCCCCCTGGGTGCGTTCGCGGGTCGCCCCCGGCGGCAGTTGGATGTTGACGATCAGGTTGCCCTGGTCTTCGGCGGGCAGGAAGGACTTGGGCAGCCGCTGGTAGAGCAGGGCGGCCGCGATGCCGATGGCCAGGTAGACCCACAGGAACCGTCCGGCCCGCGGCAGGATGCGCGCCACGGTCGCTTCGTAGCGCTGGGCCGTCTGGGCAAAGCCGCGATTGAACCGGCCAAACAGGCCGCCGCGTGCCAGGTGGTGGCCCCGTGCGACGGGTTTGAGCAGGCTTGCGCACAAGGCGGGCGTGAGCGAGAGCGCAAAAAACGCCGAAAAGCCGATGGCCACGCCCATGACGACTGCGAACTGCCGGTAAATGTTGCCGATCGAGCCACTGAAAAACGCGAGCGGCACGAACACCGAGATCAGCACCACCGTCACACCCACGATCGCGCCCGAAATCTGTCCCATCGCCTTGCGCGTGGCTTCGAGCGGCGCGAGACCTTCCTCGCTCATGATGCGCTCGACGTTCTCGACCACCACGATCGCATCGTCGACCACGATGCCGATCACCAACACCATGCCGAACATGGTCAGCACATTGATCGAATAGCCCATCGCCAGCAGCACCGCAAACGTGCCGAGCAGGGCAGCGGGAACGACGATGGTCGGGATCAGGGTGTAGCGCCAGTTTTGCAGGAACAGATACATCACGAAAAAGACCAACACCACCGCCTCGACCAGTGTTTCGGCCACCTGCAGGATGGAGGTGCGCACGAACACCGAGGTGTCGTAGGGAATCGCCCAGCGCATGCCGCGCGGAAAGTAAGGCTCGAGCTCGGTCAGCCGGGCGCGGATCGCTTGGGCGGTGGCCAGCGCGTTACCCGTGGGCGAGAGCTGAACCCCGATGCCGGTCGAAGGCTTGCCATTGAGCCGTGCCGCCGTGCCGTAGCTTTGCGCACCCAGTTCGATGCGGGCCACGTCGCGCAGCCGCACCGTCGAGCCGTCGGTGTTGGCGCGCAGCACGATCGCGCCGAATTCCTCCACGGTCTTGAGTTGGCCGTCGACGATGACGGTGGCGGTCAAGCCCTGGCCCGCCAAATGGGGCAGACCGCCCACTTCGCCGCCCGAAACCTGCGCATTCTGGGCGCGGATGGCGGCCACCACGTCGGACGCGGAGAGGTTGTAGCCCTGCAGCTTCGCCGGGTCGAACCAGATGCGCATGGCGCGCTCGGTCCCAAACAAACGGGCCTGTCCGACTCCCGGCACCCGCTGGATCTCCGGCAGCACCGAGCGCGAGGCATAGTCGCCCAAGGCAATCGGATCCCACGCGGGGTCATCCGAGGTCAGAATGGTGAACAGCAAAAAGTTGCTGCGGGCCTTGTCCACGCGCACGCCTTGCTGGGTCACGGCGGCGGGCAGCCGCGGCGTGGCGCGCGCGAGCCGGTTCTGCACATCCACCTGGGCGAGGTCGGCGTTGGTGCCGGGATCGAAGCTCAGCGTGATGCTGCCCGAGCCGTCGGCCTGCGCGTTGGATTCCATGTAGATCAGCCCGGGCGAGCCATTCATTTCGCGCTCGATCACCGAGAGCACGCTGTCTTCCAGCGTCTGCGCGGACGCGCCCGGATAGCTGACCGCCACGATGATCGAGGGCGGCGCCACCGGCGGGTACTGCGCAATCGGCAGCCGCAGCAACGCGAGCACACCAAAGCCCATCACGAAGAGGGCGATCACCCAGGCAAAAATCGGCCGGTCGATGAAAAAACGCGCCATCGCTGTCCCCTGCCGTCAGTGGGTCTTGCTCACGGCAGCCGATGCAGCGGGCGAAGCTGCGCTCGCGCCAGATGCTGCTGCCGCAGCCGCTCCCGGCGCTTGCGGCGCCCAGGGCACGGCTTTGACGGGCGTGCCCGGCGGCAGCATGGCGAGTTTTTGCAGCCCTTCGACCACGACGCGGTCCCCGGCTGCCAGCCCATCGACCACGATCCAGCGCCCCTCCCGCTGGCCGTCGATCCGCAGCCGCCGCGGTTGCGGCACCCCCTGGGCATCCAGCACGACCGCGGTGTCTCCCTGCGCGGAGCGCGTGACGGCCTGCTGGGGCACGAGGACCGCATTCGGCGCCAAGGCCTGCTCGATGCGCACCCGCACATAGAGGCCGGGCGGAAGTTCGCCCTTGGGGTTGGGAACTTCGGCGCGCAAGCCGATCTGCCCGGTTGCGGGGTCCACGGTGAGGTCGGAAAACAGCAAGCGCCCAGGCTTCGCGTAAACGCTGCCGTCTTCGAGCACCAGCGCCACGCGCGCGGCCCCACCGGGCGCCGGCTGGAGCTGCCCGGCGTCGAAGGCCCGGCGCAGCTTCATCACCTCGGCGGCCGATTGCGTGAAGTTCACATAAATCGGGTCGGTTTGCTGGATGGTCACCAGCGGCGTCGCGTCGCCCTGGCCGACCAGCGCGCCTTCGGTCACCTGCGCGCGACCGGTGCGCCCAGCGATCGGCGCCGTCACCCGCGTGTAGCCGAGGTTGATGCGCGCGCTCTGCACCGCGGCCCGTGCAGCGGCGATGTCCGCCGCCGCTTGCTTTTGCGCGGCTTGTGCGGCTGTCCATTCTTGCTGACTGATGGCCTGGGCGGCTGCCAGCGGCCGGTAGCGCTCCACCAGCGCGTCGGCTTGCATGGCGTTGGCCGCGGCGCGCGCGAGCGTCGCTTCGGCACTGGCGAGCGCCGCCGTGTAGGGTGCGGGGTCGATTTCGAACAAGACTTGCCCCGCTTGAACCACCGAGCCCTCGGCGAAACGCCGCTTGAGCACGATGCCGGCGACCCGCGCACGCACCTGCGCCACACGCGTGGCCTCGAGCCGCCCGGGCAGCTCATTCACGAGCGTGACGGGACCAGGCTGAACCGTCAGCACGCCCACCGTGGGCGGGGGCTTGCCGCCCGGACCTTGGGCTGCGGGCCCATTGCCCGGTTTTTCGGCACCGCCACACCCGGACAAGAGCGCCGCAACGCCGAGCGTCAGCAGGGCACCCAGCCGGGCCAAGCGCGAGGGGAAGGAAGGGGTCGAAGACATGGAGAACACGGTTGGATTTGGGGCGGCGCCGCGGCCGATACAGGGCGCGGCTTCGTGCGGTGCAGAAGGCCGAAAGTATGCCCGTAACGGGGTTGGCCTGGGGCTGCGGCGGCGACACCCCTTCTGCGCCGTGAGGCTCCTCGGCCGCTATGCGCCGCTTTCGGCGGCCGGGCAGGCCCTCCTGGCTCAGCGGGTGGGTGGTGCATGCCCTACAACGGGTTTGCCGGCGCGCCGTTGTGTGCGTGCTCTTTCGGTCGGCGCGTTTTTTGTGCGTTGCAGCAGCTCGGTCAGCGGGGCTCAGTCGGAAGCATGGGCGCCATGGCCAACAGCGCTTCTGCGACCTCCACCAAGCGCTTACCCTGGTCCATCGCCAGGCGTCGCAGGGTGCTGTGGGCGTCTTCCTCGCTGAGCTGTCGGTGGGCCATCAACACGCCTTTGGCGCGTTCGATGAGCTTGCGTTCCTGCAGGCTTGCCCGCACCGCTTCGAGTTCGGCGCTCATTGCCTGCAACTGCTGGGCCTGTGCGTGGACGAGTTCGTGGACCGAGCGCTCGAGCTGGGGTCCGACGGCGCCCGCGCTGGCTTGGACGGGGGGCACAGAGCCGCCGACGGTATCGGCAAAGAATTCGAACGCGTCTGCGCCCAGGCTGGCCTCGCCGCGCGCGAGCCGGGTCTGCAGGCCGCGCAGGTCGTCGTTCGCAGCGCGCAGCCGTTCCCGGCACCGCGCTTGCAGCTCGGCCGTGAGTTCGACTTCGATGCCGCGCATCGCGTCGAGCCGTTGCGTGCAGGCGTCAAACCAGCTCTGGCTGGCTTCGACGTCGAGGGGCTGTGCGGGCGGCGTACTGAGCAGCACGCGGCGCAGGTGCTCGAGCTTGGCGACGCCTTCGACGGCCTGCAGGTCGCGCCAGCGGGCGCGCAGCGACTCGCCGGAAAACTCAGCGAACACCAGAAAGCACCGCTCCTGCGAGTCGATCAGCCGCATGAGCCGCTGCTGGGCCTCGGCCTGCGCCTGGCCAGCGGCGAACAGGGCCGACCCGGCGGCACGCTCCTGCCCGGCGAGTTCCTTGCCTTGGGAAAAATTGAACAAAGCCACCAGCAGCCGGGAGATGGCCGGATCCGCCGCGCTGTCTGCCGCTTCGAAGACGACCGCGAGCAGGGCATCAATGAGCCGCGCGTAAGCTGCAGAGGTGCGGACGGTGTTCTCTGCACAGGCCAGTACCCGCTGGCGCAGAGCATCGAGCACGGACAGCCCCTGCGCTGCCAAGGCGACCCGTGCAAACAGCCGCGCCCCGTGTGCGGCCGGATGCGCCTCGACGTCCAGCCCCTCGAAGGTCTGCGCGGATAACTGAACCAGCTGATCGGTGAGCCGGTGTTGCGCCATCAGTGCTTCAAGGGAGCGGCTGCCGCCCGAGGCGAGGTAGAGATTGGACAGCCCCCGCTCGCGCTGCAGCGCATGCACGAGGCCGCCGATACCATCGACCAGCCCAGAGGTTTGCGCCAGCCGCTTGAGCTCGGCGATCTCGCAGCGCTTGGCGTCGATCAGGAAGGACAGGATCGATTTCATGCTGCAGCAGCAATATTCGTGCCGATGGTCTGTGGGCGAAGGTTCATGGGGTCGCTCAGGGCGACGCTGAATCAGTTACCGCGGCCGGGCGCCCATCGCGGGAACTGATTCGGCGGTGTCTTGGCTACGAGGCGATCGAGTGGAGTTCCGCCGCTGGTTTGGCATCCGGATCCGCGGCATACGCTGGCTTGAGCTGTGTGCGCACAGTCACCACACCGCCGATCATGACCAGCGCTGGGGGACGTATTTGGTGGCTCAAGGCAAGTGCGGGCAGTTCGGCGATGGTGCCGGTGATGCAGCGCTCTTCCGGCAGTGTGGCCTTCTCCACCAGCGCGGCCGGCGTATCGCCGGGCATGCCATGGGCCATGAGCTGGCGGCAGATCTCAGGCAGGTTGTTCACGCCCATGTAGAGAACCACCGTCTGCCGGGGGCGCGCGAGCATGGCCCAGTCCATGTCGAGACCCTTGCCGTTTCGCAGGTGACCGGTAGCGAGTACCAGGGACGCGGCATGGTCACGATGCGTCAGTGGGATACCGATCGACGCCGCAGCGCCTTGCGCTGCGGTCAGGCCTGGGATGACGGTGAAGGGGATGCCCTCGGCCGCCAGGGCTTGCGCTTCCTCACCGCCACGGCCGAAGATGTAGCCATCGCCGCCCTTGATGCGCAACAGCGAGCGGCCGCTGCGCGCCAAGCGCAACATCAGTTCGATGATCTCTTCCTGCGGCAGGGTGTGGCGCGACGACTCCTTGCCCACATAGATGCATTCGGCTTGCGGCGGCAGCAGATCCAAAACCCCCGGACTGACCAGGTGGTCGTACAGCGCGAGCTTCGCCCCCTGCAGGGCCTTGAACGCCTTGACCGTCAGAAGTTCGGGGTCACCTGGTCCGGCGCCGAGCAGCGTGACCGTGCCAAGCGCCGGTGTAGCCTGGTTGACGCGGCGTGCTGGGTACATCAATTGACTCAGGTCGATCAGGTTCATGGGGGCTCCGTCATCGGGTATCTGCTGCTTTCACGCATTGTTTAGGGCCGGCCGCGCTGCGTCCTTGTTCTAGTTTAAGGACAGTGCGGCGGCCGCGGCGGACGATGCGGTCAGCTCGCGACACGGTGTTGGACGGCTACCTGGCGAGCGGGTCTTTGCCACGCAAGGGCATGACCATATTTCATGCCGAGCCACACGGAGAGAGTACCCATGAGACCTACCAAGATCATCCTGTCCTCGATTGCGATGGCTTCCCTGCTTGTTGTAGGGGGCGTTGGGGCCCAGGACGCGAAGAAGAACGTCACGCAACCCGAAGCCAACTACCAGGCCGGCAGTTCGCCGGTTGGCGGCGAGCCCATGGTGCAAAGCATCAACCCCAAAGCGCCGCCGATGACGCAAGCCGAATTCGAAATCGGCCGCAAGATTTACTTCGAGCGCTGCGCTGGCTGCCATGGCGTGCTGCGCAAAGGCGCTACGGGCAAGCCGCTGACGCCAGACATCACGGTCGGTAAGGGCACCGACTACTTGAAAGTGTTCATCAACTACGGGTCACCGGCGGGCATGCCCAACTGGGGTACTTCCGGCGAGCTGAGTGACAAAGAGGTCGACATCATGGCCCGGTACATCCAGCACGAGCCGCCGATGCCGCCCGAATTCGGACTCGAGCAGATGAAAGCGACCTGGAAGGTGGTCGTACCGCCAGAGCAGCGGCCCAAGAAAAAGATGAACAACTACAACATCAGCAACATCTTCAGCACCACGCTGCGTGATGCGGGCGAGGTGGCGCTGATCGACGGCGACACCAAGAAAATCATCAACGTCATCAAGACCGGCTACGCGGTGCACATCTCGCGC
>NZ_JAEMQB010000073.1:0-5079 GCF_022759015.1 Tibeticola sp.
CGGGCTACCGGGAACGCAGACGCCCCTGGGGCCGGCGCGGCAGCGGTACCCGCGGGTGGGGACTCGCTCAAGGGTGCGGGGTCGGTGTCGATGCGCATCAACCTATTGATCCGGCCAGGTGAAGATTAAATTCCGGTCGCCAGGTCCAGGCTTGGCGTCGTGTCTAAATCCTGGACTTCGCCATGGTGACGGGATTCAAACATATTCTGGCCGGATCAATAACGTTCACGCTCAGGGGCGCGCGGCTTTATCGCGCGTCCCCCTGGAGCGCTGGGTTGGGCGGCAAGATCAGCGGCATGGGAAAGCTTCCATTAGCGCCCGGGTAACAAGCACTCGTGCATCGCGATGCAAGTGCTCGGGGTTGTTTTTGAGCCATTTAACGACCACTCGTTCAAGTTGATCATAGTTCCCGGATTGTGTTGGCTCACAGTAAAGCGGCTGAACGTTGCGCACGCCGACGACAATGTGATGCATCTGCTGAAGGCCTTGAAGATACCCAGTGCAGAAGCTCGCGTACATGAGCTTTTCGACGTCGTTTGAGAACGGGCCGTCGCACATCCGCAGGAAGTCGTTGCCGGTCAACGAGTAACCCTGTGCACCAGCGGGGGGCACCAAGCCAAGAGCGAGAATGATCAGAAGAAAAATCGAACGCTTCATTTCCGACTCCCTGACGCCCAACGTTCAAGCTCAGGGGCAGCGCAGACGGGATTCAAACATATTCTGGCCGGATCAATAGGGTCAGATCAGCGGCACGCCGGTCTTGGCTTGCAGCTCCTGGTGCGTGACGCCCGGGGCGATCTCGGCTACCTTGAGGCCGTGCGGCGTGACATCCATGACGGCCAGATCCGTGATGATGCGGTCGACCACGCCCACGCCGGTCAGCGGCAGCGTGCACTGCGGCAGGATTTTGTGCTCCCAACTGCCGTCTTTTTTCTTGGCGACGTGCTCCATCAGCACGACGACGCTCTTGACCCCAGCCACGAGGTCCATCGCGCCGCCCATACCCTTGACCATCTTGCCGGGAATCATCCAGTTGGCTAGGTCGCCCTTCTCGCTGACCTGCATGGCGCCAAGGATGGACAGGTTGATCTTGCCGCCGCGGATCATCGCGAAGCTGTCGTGGCTGCCAAAAATGCTCGAGCCGGGCAGCGTCGTGACGGTTTGCTTGCCGGCGTTGATGAGGTCGGGGTCGACTTCGCTCTCGTCGGGAAACGGACCGATGCCGAGCATGCCGTTTTCGCTCTGCAGCCAGACTTCGATGTCGGGCGGAACGAAGTTCGCCACCAGCGTGGGCAGGCCGATGCCGAGGTTGACGTAGTAGCCGTCTTGCAGTTCCTTGGCCGCGATGGCCGCCATTTCGTCGTGGGTCCAGGCCATGTCAGACTCCTTTGGGGTTTTGCCGGGTGGTGCGCTTTTCGATGCGCTTTTCAGGCGTGGCATTGAGCACGAGGCGGTGCACGTAGATGCCAGGCAGATGGACCTCGTCGGGGTCGAAGCTGCCGGTCTCGACGATTTCCTCGACCTCGACCACGCTCACCCGGCCCGCCATGATGACCGCTGGGTTGAAGTTGCGCGCGGTGCGTCGAAAGATGAGGTTGCCGGCCTTGTCGGCCTTCCAGGCCTTGCCCAGCGAGACGTCGGGGACGAGCGAGCGCTCCATCACATAGGTGTGGCCGTCGAACTCGCGCAACTCCTTACCCTCGGCGACGATGGTGCCCACACCGGTGCGCGTGAAAAAGGCCGGAATGCCCGCGCCGCCCGCGCGCAGCTTCTCGGCCAGCGTGCCCTGCGGGGTGAATTCCAATTCGAGTTCGCCCGCGAGGTACTGGCGCTCGAATTCCTTGTTCTCTCCGACGTAGGACGAGATCATTTTGCGGATCTGGCGTGTCTCGAGCAGTTTGCCGAGCCCAAAGCCGTCCACACCCGCGTTGTTGGAGATGACGGTGAGGTTCTTCACGCCCGAGTCGCGCAGCGCGTCGATGAGCGCCTCGGGTATGCCGCACAGACCAAAGCCGCCCACGGCGAGCAATTGGCCGTCGGCGACGAGCCCTTCGAGGGCTGCGGCCGCAGAGGGGTAGATCTTGTTCACGAGGGTCTCCTGAGAATCGAGACTGCAACGATACTAGGTAAGCAGCTACGTAGTAATCCGTAATGGCCGACCCTGATCCCAGCGCAAACGCGCCCGCCATCGACGCGATCGACTACGCGCTGGCCTTCGAGCTCGCGCCCATCGGGCTCGTGCTCTCGCGCCAGCGCGTCATCGTCGACTGCAACCAGCGGCTGTGCGAAATGTTTGGCGCGACGCGCGAGCAGCTCGTCGGGCAGAGTTTTCGCGTGCTCTACCCGAGCACCGACGAGTTCGAGCGCACGGGCGCGCGCATCGCGCCGCTCCTGGGGCGTGGCGGCACCTATGCCGACGACCGCATCATGCGCCGCGTGGGCGGACGGCTCGCCGGCGAGCCCTTTTGGTGCCACGTGACCGGCCGCGCGCTGCGGCCCGAAGCGCCGCACGAGGCAGGCATCTGGAGCTTCGAAGACCTCTCGGCGCAGCGGCCGGTGCGCGCCGAACTCACGCCGCGGGAGCGCGAAGTCGCCGCCTTGGTGATGGACGGCAAGAGCGCCAAGCAAATCGGCCGGCTGCTCGGCATCAGCCACCGCACCGTCGAGGTTTACCGCGCCAGCCTGATGCGCAAATACGGCGCCGCCACCACCGCCGAGCTGGTACACCGGCTGCTTGCCGGTTGATCGCACGCTCACTCCATAATGTCCCCATAAGCAACCCCAAGCACAACGAGGAGACCCGATGACGCCACGCTACCCCCATCCCGATCTCGACACGCTGCCTGAGGACATCCGCGCCCGCATCGTGGAGGTGCAGGCGAAAACCGGCTTCATCCCCAACGTGTTTCTCGCCTTTGCGCGCCGGCCCGCCGAATGGCGCGCCTTTTTCGCCTACCACGATGCACTGATGGCCCCCGAGAGCGTGGGCCGCACCAGCGGCCTCACCAAAGGCGAGCGCGAAATGATCGTCACCGCGACCAGCGCGGCCAATCACTGCCTCTATTGCGTGGTGGCGCACGGCGCGATTTTGCGCATCTACGAGAAAAAGCCGCTGGTGGCCGACCAGGTGGCGGTGAACCACCGCAAGGCCGACATCAGCCCACGCCAGCGCGCGATGCTCGACTTCGCAATGAAAGTCTGCCTGCACGCTGACGAAATCGAGGATGCCGACTTCGAAGCGCTGCACGTGCACGGCTTCGACGACGAAGACATTTGGGACATCGCCGCCATCACCGCATTCTTTGGCCTCTCCAACCGCATGGCCAACTTCAGCCACATGATGCCCAACCCCGAGTTTTACCTGATGGGCCGGGTGCCCAAGGCGAAAAGCGCCTGAAGAACCGCTCTTTTTGCTCTTTTTTCAAGAGCACCAGAACGCCGTTTGACGCCGGCGCTGCGCGGTTTTTCTTCAAAAAGAGCGGCGCAGGGCCTGTCGAATCCGCTCGGGCAGGGGTACGGCGCGCTGCTCGGGAAAGTTGACCCAGACGACGGTGGCCCCGCCGTTGGCGCGCACCCGGGCTTCGGCGTCGTCGTCCAGCAGGATTTCATGGTAGGTGTCGAAGCTGCTGTTGCCGACCGCGCCCACATAGGTCCGCACCCGCAGCACACCCGGGTACTCGAGCTGGCGCAGAAAGTTGCAAAACGCGTTGCCGATCACCGGCCCCTCGCCCTGCGGATCGACGGGGCAGCCGAAGCGCTCAAACCACTCGATGCGGGCCGACTCCATGTAGCGGAAGTAAACCGTGTTGTTGACATGACCCATCGCATCCATGTCGCCCCAGCGGATGGGCATGGTGGTTTCATAGACGAGGGTCCGCTCCGCCGGCAATTCGATTCTCATGTTGGACTCCCAAAGGCAACGCTGAACCAGTCCCTCGCGCGTCGCGCATCCCATCCCGCGGCCGCTCGCGCGCCATCACGGGAACTGATTCGCGTTGCCCAAAAGACGCGGCAGCACAAAACCGTGCGCCCCTGCAACCGCAAACCCGAAGGACGGCCCGACGGCGGCGCGCGCATAAAAGAACGACCGTTCTATTTTTGCCTACTGTCGCATAAAATGGGCTGCTCGCTGGCAAGGCTGCTGGCGATGGTCGTTTTCCTCCCCCCTTCATCGCCCGCCAACGAGATCGCTCATGACTCCTGAAGAAATCCTAGCCCAATTCGGCCCCCGCGAGGCCATGGAATACGACGTCGTCATCGTCGGTGCCGGCCCGGGTGGCCTCGCCACCGCGATCCGCCTCAAGCAGCTCGCCCAGCAGCACGGGCGCGACGTCTCGGTCGTGGTGCTCGAAAAAGGCTCCGAGCCTGGCGCGCACATCCTCTCGGGCGCGATCATGGACCCGATCGCGATGAATGAGCTCTTCCCCGACTGGAAGGCCATGGGCGCGCCGCTCAACCAGCCGGTGACCGAGGACGTGTTCCTCATGACCAGCGAAACCGGTGCCACCCGGGTGCCGAACTTCCTGCTGCCCAAGTGCTTCCACAACGAAGGCAACTACATCGTCAGCCTCGGCAACGTCGTGCGCTGGATGGCGCAGCAGGCTGAAAGTTTGGGCGTCGAAATCTTTCCTGGCTTTGCGGCTGCCGAAGTGCTCTACAACGACGACGGCTCGGTCAAGGGCGTGGCCACGGGCAACCTCGGCATCGGCAAGGATGGCGAGCCGACCGAGAACTTCCAGCTCGGCATGGAGTTGCACGCCAAATACACGATCTTCGCCGAGGGCGCGCGCGGCCACCTCGGGCGCCAGCTGATCGAGCGCTTCCGTCTCGACGAGGGGCGAGACCCGCAAAGCTACGCGATCGGCATCAAGGAGCTGTGGGAGATCGACCCCGCACGCCACCAGCCCGGCCTGGCGTTGCACAGCGCCGGCTGGCCGCTCGATGAAATGACCTACGGCGGCTCCTTCCTCTACCACATGGAGGACAACAAAATGGTGGTCGGCTTCGTCGTCGGGCTCGACTACCAGAACCCCTACCTCAGCCCCTTCGAAGAGTTCCAGCGCTTCAAGACCCACCCCA
>NZ_JAEMQB010000043.1:0-4273 GCF_022759015.1 Tibeticola sp.
CAAGTGTTAGCGGCGACATAAATCCGCCGGATTCTGAGGATTAGCGCGGGGTGCCCCCAAGATCGTTCACCGTGCTATCGGTACGGACAAGAGTCTTCGAGTTCGATGCAGGTGTGTCGAGCGTGGTGGTCCGATTGAATCAAGCGCCGTTGTATACCGAGTCGGCGTTCATCATGTAAGCGATGGGCATGCCCCGCGGAGTTTGAGGCGGCGCCACTCGCGCTATCCTGTTCCCGGACGCCGGACAAGCGAAGGCCCGGGCACATTCCTCGAAAGAACCCCGGGCCTTCCACATGCTCGCGCGCGTAAAGGCGCGGTCGCTTTGCCTTTATGCCTGCGATGCGCGGCGTTGTCCAGCGCTGCGCGCGGGGGAGCATGGGGGCAAGACAGAAGCCGTATCGGCTCTACAGTTGCGGGCGCTGCGCGCGGCAGGTGCGCATCTGCTGCGAGTGCGACCGCGGCAACCGGTACTGCGCGGGGGCGTGCGCGAAGATCCGCCGGCGTGAGTCGTTGTTGCGCGCCGGTGAGCGCTACCAGTTGAGCTACCGCGGAGCGTGTGGGCACGCCGCCCGGCAACGCGCCTGGCGCTCGCGCCAAGCGCAGAAAGTGACGCATCAGGGTTCCCTCTCCAGCGCCGACGCGGTCATAGTGGCGGCCATTCCGATCCAGACCATGACTGAGGGCCTCCATGTCGACATCGCATCGATTCAACCACCCCCACCGCCGCAGCGCATGGGGCCCTCTGCGCAGGGCTGCAGTTTCTGTTGGCGTGCACTGCCGGCTTTCGCGCGCTTCGGTCCGCTGCGAGGCGGACCGTGAACACGGGCAGGCGTGATGATTCCGCGTGCGCTCGAGACCGAAATTCTGCGCCTGCATCAAACCGAGCACTGGCCGGTAGGCACGATTGCTGCCCAATTGAGGGTGCATCACAGCACCGTGCGCCGCGTGCTCGCCCAAGCCGGCGCGCCGGCGGCGCAAACGACCCTGCGTCCCTCGATCATCGCGCCCTACCGGGCGTTCATCGTCGAGACATTGACGAAGTACCCCACGCTGCGCGCCTCGCGGGTCTACACGATGGTGCGTGAGCGCGGCTACCCGGGCGGCCCTGATCACTTGCGCGCCCTCGTCGCACAGTTGCGCCCGCGGCCCGCGGCACAAGCGTACCTGCGGCTGCGCACGCTGCCGGGCGAACAAGCGCAAGTGGACTGGGCGCACTTCGGCAAACTCACCGTGGGGCGCGCCGTGCGCCCGCTGATGGCCTTCGTGATGGTGCTCTCCTACTCGCGCCAGATATTCCTGCGCTTCTATCCGGGGGCCGCGATGAATTACTTCATCCGCGGCCATGTGGAGGCGTTCGGGTCGTTCAATTCGGTACCCCGGGTCCTGCTCTACGATAATCTTAAGAGCGCCGTGCTCGAGCGTTCGGGCGATGCGATCCGCTTCCATCCCACACTGCTGGAGTTGGCCGCCCACTACCGCTTCGAGCCCCGTCCGGTGGCGGTGGCGCGCGGAAATGAGAAGGGGCGAGTCGAACGCGCGATCCGCTTTGTACGCGACGCGTTCTTTGCCGCGCGCCCCTTCCGCGATCTCGATGATCTGAATGCCCAGGCAGACGCCTGGTGTCAGGGTGCCGCTGCCGAGCGCTTGTGCCCGGAGGACCGCACCCGCAGCGTGCGCACGGTCTTCGCCGAGGAGCAGCCGCGACTGCTCGCGTTACCCGAAAACCCGTTCCCGGCCGAGGAGCGCATCGAGGTGAGCGTGGGAAAAACCCCCTACGTGCGTTTCGACTTGAACGACTACACGGTACCCCACACCCACGTGAGCCGCATGCTCAGCGTGCTCGCCACGCTCGACACCGTGCGCATCCTCGAGGGCAGTGACGTGATCGCCACGCATTCGCGCAGTTTCGAGCGCGATGCGCAAATCGAAGACCCGGCCCATGTCGAAGCTCTCGTCACCCACAAGCGCGCCGCCCGTGCTCACCGTGCGCAAGACCGCCTGCAGCACGCCGCACCCAGTGTGAAGCCGCTGTTCCTGCGCGCCGCCGAGCGCGGCGCGCACCTGGGCGTGCTCACCCGCGGCTTGCTCGCGCTGCTCGACACCCACGGAGCGCACGCGCTGGAGGCGGCGATCGCCGCCGCCCTGGCCGAAGACGCCGCCCACCTGGGCGCGGTGCGCCACTTCATCGATCGCCACGCCCACGCCCGCGGCCAAGTTCCGCCCATCGCGGTGGTCCTGCCCGCCGACCCGCGCTTGCACGCCCTCAACGTGCGCCCGCAGGCGTTAAGCGATTACGAACACCTTACCCCGGAGAGTCCCGATGAACGCGCCCATGACGACGACGAGCCTCAACCTTGAGGCGGTGCGCCAGCGCCTGCGCCGGCTCGGCCTCTACGGCCTGCTGGCGCAAGCCCAAACGCTGATGCACGAGCCGTGGTTCGAGCGCGTACTCGACATCGAAGACGCCGAGCGCGCGCGCCGCTCCCTCAAACGCCGCCTCGATGACGCCCGCCTGGGCGCCTTCAAGCCCATTGCCGACTTCGACTGGGCGTGGCCCAAGAAGTGCGACCGCCCCCTGATCGAGGAACTGTTCTCGCTCGCCTTCATCGAGGAGGCCGCCAACGTGGTGCTCATCGGCTCCAACGGCCTGGGCAAAACCATGCTGCTCAAAAACCTCGCCCACCAGGCGCTCCTGCACGGCCATAGCGCGCGCTTCACGCTCGCCTCCGACATGCTCCACGACTTGGCCGCGCAGGACTCCTCCATCGCGCTCGCACGCCGGCTGCGCCGCTATACCACGCCCACCCTCCTCGCCATCGACGAGGTCGGCTATCTGTCCTACGACGCGCGTTATGCCGATCTGCTCTTCGAGGTGGTGACCCGCCGCTACCAGACCCGCCCCATCTTGCTCACCACCAACAAAGTCTTCGGCGAATGGAACCAGGTGTTCCCCAACGCCGCCTGTGTCGTCACCCTCATCGACCGGCTCGTGCACCGCGCCGAGATCGTCGCGCTCGAAGGGGAGAGCTATCGCCTGAAGGAGGCTAAGGAGCGCGTCGAGCGCAAAGCCAAATCTCGCACCCCGAGCGCGCGAAAGTCGCGCTGAATACCATGCTGCAACCCAACGACTTGCCGCTGGTGTGTCTGCCTATCGATCTGTCCGATGAGGCCGCCGCCAAGCTCGTGGAGTTCCTTCACGAATTGACCGAAGCACTCGAGCGCCATTACGGCGCACAGCTGCATCGCTACTACAACGCAAACGACATCTCCCAGCGCGATCTCGATCCCGCGCGCGCGCCAACCGATCCGCCTTTCTGATCACGCTTCGCGCCGATCACCACGTGCCACGCGACCCTCTCCTACGGTCGGTACACTCGCCGGCCGCCACATCAAATTCGCGCGCTACCATCAAAATGACGCGCTTTTGTAACCTCGCCAACACCAGGCGAACCTCTACACCCTCCTTGGCGAGCACGCTCGGGGAATCGACGCAGCGGACAGCGCGTGCGCCATCGCCGAAGCGGTCGGCGACCTCGGGCTGCGCGTCCTCGCGAACTATTATCTCGGCTGGGCGCTCTGGTACGCTGGCGACCCGCACCGGGCGGCCGACGCCTTTCGCACAGTGATCGCCCTCGTCAAGGGCGCACCGCTCGGCGAGCGCTTCGGGCTGGCGGGGCTGCCGGCGGTGATCGCCCGCTTTCACCTGGCGGCGGCCCTGGCCGAACTCGGAGAGTTCACCGAGGCCATCGCCGCAGGGGAAGAGGGCCTCCGGATCGCCCAGGCCGCGGGCCATCCGTTCAGCGAGGTCTTAGCCCTCTATGGCCTCGGGTACGCTCATCTGCGCCACGGGAACTTTGCGGCGGCAGCCCGCGTGCTGGAGCCGGCTCTTGCGCTCTGCCGGACGACGGGGATTCGCCTCATGTTGCCGTATGCCGCGGCGTCCCTGGGCTCCGCCTATCTCTGGTCTGGCCGCGCGACCGACTCGGTGCGGTTGCTGGAGGAGGCGGTCGAAGCGTTCACGGCGATGCGGATCCTGACCTTCCGTTCGTTGTCCATCACGTTCCTGGCCGAGGCCTATCTCATTCCCGGACGGATCGCCGAGGCGCGGGAGCAGGCGGTGGCGCTGGCGCACGCCTACCAGGAGCGGGGCTGGGAAGCTTGGGGTCTGAAGCTGCTCGGCGACATCTACGCCCACGCGCCCGCCGAGATCGATCAGAGCGACGCGGAGCAGGCCGGAGACGCGTACCGGCAGGCGCTCGCGCTCGCGAGCGAG
>NZ_JAEMQB010000154.1:0-5522 GCF_022759015.1 Tibeticola sp.
CATGAATTCCTCGGCACGGCCAAAGACATCGAGCGGGTCGTCAAGGAAGCCAAATCGGCGCTCGGCGACCAGCGGGTGCAGGACGCCCGCCGCTTGCTCGAGCCGCTGGCGAGCGAAATCACGATCGAGGTCGTGAACCTGCCGATGGCCACCTACCCGGCTGCCATCAAAGAGGCCGCCCGTCTGACCGAGAAGGACCAAATCGCCGAGGCGAAAAAGCTGCTGGCCACGACGCTGAACACCTTGGTGGTGCAGCAAACCGCCATCCCGATCCCGCTGCTGCATGTCGAGGATGCGCTCAAGGAGGCGGAGCAACTGGCCCAAAAGGCGAGCCGCACGGCCGATGAAGAGAAAAAACTCGCCGACCTGCTGCGCTTCAGCAGTGAAGAGGTGGCCCGTGCCGCCGCGCTCGGCTACGGCAGCAAGGACGAGCACAAAACCTTCCAGAAAGAAATCAAGGAACTGCGCAAGAAGACGGAAGGCGGCAAGTCCGGCAGCGGCTGGTTCGAAGGCGTGAAGGCCTCGCTCGCCAAGCTGTTCAAGTCCAGCCAAAATGGCAAGACCAACACCACCCAACCTTGATCGAGGAGCCCCATCATGACGGATAACCTCGTGAAAACGCCCGACAACGGCGTCACCCAGATCGCCTTCGTCTCCCTGATCCAGACGAACTGGAAGTGGCTGGCGCTGCGGGGCGTGCTGGCTCTGCTGTTTGGTGCCATTGCGCTGTGGTCGCCGCTGGCGGCCGTCTACGCGCTGACCTTCGTCTTTGGTGCTTATGCGTTCGCCGACGGTGTGCTGTCGGTGGGCCTGGGCATCCACCACGCGCGCCAGAAGACCGACCAATGGTGGTCTTGGGTGCTGCGTGGCGTGCTTGGCATCTTCGCTGGCATCGTGGTGCTCGTCGTGCCCTGGGCGGCGGCCATGACGCTGGTCGTCTTCAACTGGGTGCTGCTGTCGCTGTGGGCGATCGCCACCGGCGTCTTCGAATTTTCTGCAGGCCGTCGCCTGCAGCGCGAAGGCGGCCGAGGCTGGATTCTGATGCTCAGCGGCGCCATCAGCGTCGCCTTCGGCGCTGCCGTTCCGGTCGTGCTGACCTTGAACCCCGCTGCCGGCATGGTGACCATGGGCCTGATGATGGGCGTGCAAGCCCTGATCACGGGCGCCCTGTTGCTGGCTTTGGCGCTCCAACTGCGCAAGAGCGCCTGAGCGCCCGGCAAACCCGAACGCAGGGCTGAGCGTTCCCCCACCGGTTCGGGGCGACCGACTCAGCCTTGCGTCGTCCCGACGCTTCCGAAACCAACCCTAGAGAAAGAGAAACACAACATGACCGAACTCGATTCATTGACCCAAGACCTGCAGTCCGCGTTTGGCGACGCAGGAGCCCCTGTTTTGTCCATTTATGCGGACATCAACCCCGCACGCCCCGAAAACGCGGGCCGCGCGTGGGCCAAGCGCATCAAAAACGCCCTCAAGGACCTGCCCGAAATCCGCGACGCTCACGGCAAGCGCGACACCCCGCTGTATGACGAAGTCCTGGCGCTCATCGACGAGGAACGGCCGGCTGCACGCTCGCTGGCGCTGTTTGCCACTCGCGGCTTGCACGGCCGTCTGGTCGTGCGCCGCATCGACCTGCAGGTGGATCTGCCGGTGGTCGACCTGGCCCAGGGGCGCGTGGAAGCGCGCTGGGGCGAGCCGTATCTGACGCCCATCTTCTTCGCCGCGGACGAATACGAGCGTGGCGGTGTGCTCCATCTCGAAGGCGCGAAGTGGCGCTTTTATGAGCTGTTCCTGGGCGAGCTGCGTGAAGACACCGCCGTCTTCGCCGACATCAGCGCCGACGAATGGCGCGAGCTCAAAGACCTGGCCGAGCGCATCGAAAACGCCGCAGCGCTGCGCCGTGCGCACACGGGTGGTAGCTTCGACAAGCTCTCGCCGAAAGAGCGCGAAGCCGCGAAAGTCAGCACCTGGATGCACAAGCTCTACACGCGCCTCGCCCAGGCGCTCGACAAGACGGTCGACCGCTTGGGCGTCGAGCGCCTCGTCCTCATGGGCGAACCGTGGCAGGTGTCGCATTTCGAGGGTTACCTCAGCCGCGGCCTGCGCAACCGGGTGGTCGCCCGCGTGCCCCAGCCCGCCAACGCATCGAACCCGACACCGCGCGACATTCGTGAACGTGTGACGCCGGCCCTCGAAGCGGCCGAACGTCAAGCCGAATTGGCGCTGCTGGAGCGCATCAAGGAGCAGCCGGGCGTCTGGGGTCTGGACCCCGTGCTCGACGCGCTGCAACTGGGCCGTGTGGAAACGCTGGTGCTGCCCTGGGCGCTCGATGCACGCATCTGGCGCTGCCCTGAGGGCGCTGTGGGCGGCACGGCAGAAATGGCCAAACTCTTTTGCGACCAGCCGCAGGAAGTGGCTTTGCGCGACCATGTCTGGCAGCTCGCGCGCGACTTTGGCGCGCGCCTCGAGTTCGTTCGCGGTGAGGCCGAAGCCCGAGTGCTGCGCGACTTCCAGGGTGCGGCAGCGTCGTTGCGCTGGTAAGCTCGGCGGCGATCATCCGACAGATTCAACCCACACATGAACATCAAACTCCATTACGAAGGCACCTCGGCGCAGGATGCGCCGGGCTGGGCCCAGGCCCTCGAAACCCAGATGTCCAAGCAGCTCCAGCCGCTGCTGGTCAAGCACGGTGCTGAGGACAGCGTGCTGCACGCGACACTGGGTAAGCTCAAGCGGGGCAGCAAGGCTTTTACCGTGCGGCTGCACATGCACCTGCCGGGCAAGAAGATCATCGCTGCGAGCGCCGAGGGCGCTGACCCGGTCGTCGCGAGCGAAGCCGCGATGGCGCGCCTGTTCCGCGAAGCCAAGAAGCACTTTGAGCTCTTGCGCGGCCAGGATCAGTACAAGCGCAAGGCGCGCCGCGAGCGGCTGCATGCGCTCAAGGAACAGATCGCGGCGATGCCCGAAGCCGTGGCGACGCAGGCGCAACAGGGCATCGAGGCGCTGCTGCAACGCCTCGAAGCAGTGGCACGCCGTGAACTTGCCTACTTGCGCGCCGTCGGCGACCTGCCCTCGGACTACCCGACCGTGCGCGATGTCGTCGACGAGGCCGCCGCCGCGACCAAAGCCGCGTGGCAGCCCGGTGCGGACCCAGACGCGGTCTATCGGCAACTGCTGAAGAACCTCTTCAAGGCCATCGACCGTGAGGTCGCCGCGAGCCGCCCATACGGCGAGGCCGTTTCGCTCGACGCTCCGGTGCCAACGGACGCTCAGGACGACGCCGAATCGATGGTCGAAGAAGAACTCTACGAGTACTACCAACCCGACGATACGCTCAGCGTCGCCGATGTGCTGCCGGAGACGGTCGAGGCTGCTGCCGAGGGCACCGAGCAGCCTGCCACCGCAGAGCGGGCTGGCGAACAAGCCTACGTGGTCGATGTGCTCAAAGACCTGCCGGTGGCGTGGCGCCGCGCCTTGCTGCTCGCCGAACTCGACGCGCTGGCCCATGCCGCCATTGCCGAAGTGCTCGACACCACCGAGCGCAGCGTGGCCAGCTGGATCGAACTGGCGCAGAGCTTCATCGAGGCGCGCCTCGGCGACGCGGGCATTGCTCGGCCCAGTGGCGAAGGCCGGGTGCGGCTGACGGTGTGGTTGCATGGCGGCGGTCGCTGAGCCGCTGACACGCTGACCGGTCGGCTCCAGCGCACACACGGCCGACCATGCCTGTCCTCGGCAACGATGCCTGGACCCTGGGCGCCCTGGTGGCTTCGGCCATCGTGGCGCCCTTCTTTATGGGCCACGCGCTGCTGCACAAGCGCGAGCCGCGCTCGGCCACGCTGTGGCTGCTCGTGATCGCCGCGCTGCCCCTGGCGGGCTCGGTGCTCTATCTTTTGTTTGGGGTCAATCGCATCGAGCGACGCGCACGGCGTCTGCGGGCTTCGGTGCACCACGCCGCTGCGGCCGCCCCTGCACAGGCCGGTGGTGACGCCCCGCCCCCGGTTCCGCCCACGTTCCAGGGCTTGGCGCACCTGGTCGAGTCGGCCACCGGCTTGCCACTCACGGCGGGCAATGCGGTCGAGCCGCTGCACGGCGGCGCGATGGCCTACCCCGAGATGCTGCGAGCCATCGACGAGGCGCGCCACAGCATCGCACTGGCCAGCTACATCTTTGACGGCCAAGGCATCGGCAGCGCCTTCGTCGACGCGCTCGTGCGCGCGCACCGTCGGGGCGTGGCCGTGCGCGTGCTGATCGACGACGTGAATGTCCGGCTTTCCCGCCAGACCGCCTACCGCGCGCTGGCCCGCGAGCGCGTGCCCGTCGCCTCGTTCAACCCCCCGATCGTTCCCGCCCGGCTGCATGCGGTTCAGTTGCGCAACCACCGCAAGTTGCTGCTGGTCGATGGGCGTGTGGGCTTCACGGGTGGCATGAACATCCATGCGCCCTACTGGTCGCCGGCCGCGCCCCAAGCCGCCTTCCGGGACCTGCACTTCCGCATCGAAGGGCCGGTGCTGGAGCACTTGATGCTGACCTTCACGCGCGACTGGTTCGACAGCGCCGACGAATGGCTCGGGTCCTCGTTCTGGCGCAGCGGGCCAGGCGGCCCTGCAGCATGGCCCGCGGGCGACCGTGACCGCCGCAGCGGCGCCCTCGCACGCGGCATCGAAGCTGGCCCCGACGACACCATCGATCGTCTGCTTTGGACCTGGTCCGGTGCACTCGCGAGCGCACAACACAGCGTGCGCATTCGAACGCCTTATTTCGTGCCCGAAACCACTTTGCTCACCGCCCTCTCCACCGCCGCCTTGCGCGGCGTGGAGGTGGACCTGATCGTGCCGCAACGCTGCGACCATGCCTTCGTCGGATGGGCCAGCCGCGCCAGCTACGCCCAGGTACTCGAACATGGCGTGCGCGTCTTCGAGCGACCGGGCCCTTTCGACCACACGAAGCTCATGCTCGTCGACCGCCAATGGGTCAGCCTCGGGTCGGCCAACTGGGACGCGCGCAGCCTGCGGCTCAATTTCGAATTCAACCTCGAGGTCTACGATGCCGCGCTCGCGGCCCGGCTCGAAGGCGATTTCTTCGAACGCCGGGCCGAATCGCACCCGGTCACGCTGGCCCATTGGCACGCCCGGCCTTTGGCGGCGCGGCTGCGGGACCACGCGGCCCGACTGTTCACGCCGATTCTCTGAGCCTAAATCCGGCAGTTGACCGCTATGAGCTGAATGCAAGTTGTTGATATTTCAACCGTTTTTGGTGCAAAAGCCGTTCACCGATTGGATGAGCGCTGCGCACCCGTTTGAGCCGCCCTCGGGCCCGGGGGCGGCGTTGCAAATCCTCGCCATGGCGCCCGCCATGGCTGTGGTTTGCGCCTTGCCCGCGCGCCCGATGACGGCCCGCCCGGGCGCGCCCAACTGCCGGATTTAGGCTGAGCGTTCCTCACCTCACTCCAAGGCGGAACGCACCCGATCGCAGGCGAGCAAGATGCGCTCGGGCGTGGCCGGCGCGTCGAGGTCGACGCGCAC
>NZ_JAEMQB010000136.1:0-10050 GCF_022759015.1 Tibeticola sp.
GTCTTTTTGCATCTCGGAGGCGACGTATTGCATCTCCTCGAGGCTCGGCGTGATCAGCCCCGACAGCCCGACGATGTCGGCGCCTTCGGCCTTGGCCCGCGCGAGGATTTCGTGGCAGGGCACCATCACGCCCATGTTCACCACCTCGAAGTTGTTGCACTGCAGAACCCCGGTCACGATGTTCTTGCCGATGTCGTGCACGTCGCCTTTGACGGTGGCGATGACGATTTTGCCTTTGGCCTGCACGTTCTCGCCCGCGGCGGCCTGTTGCAGCTTCTCGGCTTCGATGTAGGGCAACAGGTGCGCGACGGCTTGCTTCATCACGCGGGCGCTCTTGACCACCTGGGGCAGGAACATTTTGCCCGCGCCGAACAGGTCGCCGACGACATTCATGCCCGCCATCAGCGGGCCTTCGATGACTTCGAGCGCGCGGCCGCCGCGTGCGCGCACGGCCTGGTACGCCTCCTCGGTGTCGGCATCGATGAAGTCGGTGATGCCGTGCACCAGCGCGTGCGAGAGGCGCTCCTCGACCGTGCCCGCACGCCACTCGTTCTTCTTGCCCTCGTCGCGCGCCGCGCCTTTGGCGGTCTCGGCGATCTCGATCAGCCGCTCGCTCGCGTCGGGGCGGCGGTTGAGCACCACGTCCTCCACGCGCTCGCGCAGCACGGGGTCGAGCTCGTCGTAGACGCCGATCATGCCGGCGTTGACGATGCCCATGTCCATGCCTGCGGCGATCGCGTGGTAGAGAAACACCGTGTGGATCGCTTCGCGCACCGCGTCATTGCCGCGGAAGCTGAACGAGACGTTGGACACGCCGCCCGAGACTTTGGCGCCGGGCAGGTTTTGCTTGATCCAGCGGGTCGCTTCGATGAAGTCCACCGCGTAGTTGTTGTGCTCCTCGATGCCGGTGGCGATGGCGAAGATGTTGGGGTCGAAGATGATGTCTTCGGGCGGGAAGTCCACCTCGTCGACAAGAATGCGGTAGGCCCGCTCGCAAATTTCGATCTTGCGCGCAAAGCTGTCGGCCTGCCCATGCTCGTCGAACGCCATGACCACGGCTGCGGCGCCGTAGCGCTTCACGAGCCGCGCCTGCCGCTTGAATTCCTCGACCCCTTCCTTCATGGAGATGGAGTTGACGATGCCTTTGCCCTGCACGCACTGCAGGCCGGCTTCGATCACCTCCCACTTGGAGCTGTCGATCATCACGGGCACGCGCGCGATGTCGGGTTCGCCAGCCATGAGGTTGAGGAAGCGCACCATGGCGGCCTTGCTGTCGAGCATGGCCTCGTCCATGTTGATGTCGATGATCTGCGCGCCGTTTTCCACCTGCTGGCGCGCCACCGCCAGCGCTTTTTCATACTCGCCGGCCAGGATGAGCCGCGCAAAGGCCTTGGAGCCCGTGACGTTGGTGCGCTCACCAATGTTCACGAACAGTGAACCCGGCCCGATGACGAGCGGCTCCAACCCGGAAAGGCACAGCGGGGCCGGGGCCTCCTGCGAGGCAAGCGACGAGGAGGGGGCCGACGATGGAGACATGGAACTCACCTGAAAGAAAGCCGAGCGGCGTGTACAGGTGAGCGTCGTTGTGCGCGGCGCCGCCGCGGGGAAGATACGGTCCAAGCCTGACGGGCCAACGGCCCGCTGCAACGCTCCTTGGAGGCCGCAGATTTTAAGGCAACGCTGAATCCGTCCCCCGTGTGTCGCGCATCCCGCGGCCCGCTGTGCGCGGGCGCGCATTTGACGCTCCCTGGTCAAGCCGGCAGAATGAACCCCAAACACGAGGGTGGGTCGCTTTCGGAGTGGCCCGTATCGTGACCCGGGTGGGCTCTGTTGCCTATCTCCATCGGGCGTGGTTTTCGGCTTGTTTGTGTGGGGTCGCCAGTCTTTTTCAGCGAACTGTGAGGTTTTCGTGCGCGTTCCTCGGGGCCAGGTGGGTGGCGTGACCGTTTCTTCGAGTCAGCCGGTGTCGCAGCCGGCGGACCGGGAAGAGTTGCGTCGCCGCTTCGATGAGGAGCTCGCGCAGCTGCAGGAGCTGCCGGTCAGCTCGTGGCTGCTCCAGCAGCCCGCCGATGAACAGCAGGCGGCGCCGGGCGAGCCGGCCAGCGAAATCAATGTGGACGTGGCGCTCGCGCCCGTGTTGGTCGAGTTGCGTCGACAGCTGGCCGCTTTCCCTGGGCATTGCGCGCACATCACGTCAGGCGATGGAGCGATGTTGGCGATCTTCCGGCCCGATACGAATACCGTGTTCGTGCGCGATCGCGTCGACGTGCACGAGCTGGGCGAACTGTCTTGGCGCCCGCGTCCAATGGGCGCTGCGCAGCCGCCGCGGGGCTGGCGCGTGACGACCGCCGACGCGATTCAATGGCGCTTTTCCTTGTTGGGCCCGGCGGGCGACCAGGCGCTCGCGCGCCACTGGCGCCATGCTCCGCTGGTGTTGCGCGAGACGCCGCCGTTCAATTTTTCTTTGGTTCGCGGGCGCCAGTTCGAGCTGCTGCACCTGCTTCAAAGCGGCCCCCGGACCTTTGCCGACATCGCTCGCCGCGTCGGAGGCGACGAGGCTCAGCTCAGCCGCGAACTCGTGACGCTGATGCTGATGGGCTGCCTCGTCATTGGCTGACGGGGGCGTTCGCCGGATGTTCGGGGCTTGATCCGCCGCGTTCGTTGCCCGTGCTGGCTTCGTCGCGCCGAAACGGGCCGGCGGCGCCGAGCTTGCGGGTGGCGAGCGGCGCGACCGCGTCGTGGATCGCGCCGATGTGCTGCGGCGTGGTGCCACAGCAGCCGCCCACGATGTTGACCAGCCCCTCAGCGGCGAATTCGCGCAACAGCCGGCTCGTGACCTCGGGGGTTTCATCGAAACCGGTGTCGCTCATGGGGTTGGGCAGACCCGCGTTGGGGTAGCAGCTGATGTAGGTGTCGGGCGCGGCTTTGGCGAGTTCCTGGATGTAGGGGCGCATGAGCGCCGCGCCGAGCGCGCAGTTGAGACCGACGGCCAGCGGCCGCGCGTGCCGCACCGAGTACCAGAACGCCGTGACGGTCTGTCCGGAGAGGATGCGCCCCGAGGCGTCGGTCACGGTGCCGCTGATGATGAGCGGCAGCCGCTCGCCGGTGGCGTCGAAGGCCTCTTCGATGGCGAACAGTGCAGCCTTGGCGTTGAGCGTGTCGAACACGGTCTCGACCAGCAGCACGTCGACGCCGCCTTCGATCAGTGCCAGCGTCTGCTCGAGGTATGCGGCGCGCAGTTCCTCGAACGTGACATTGCGCGCCCCGGGGTCGTTCACGTCGGGGCTGATGCTCGCGGTCTTGGGCGTGGGGCCGAGCGCACCAGCGACGAAGCGCGGATGCTCGGGCGTTTGAAATTGGTCGCAAGCCGCGCGGGCGATGCGCGCCGAGGCCAGGTTCATCTCGCGCGCCAGATCGGACATGCCATAGTCGGCCTGCGCGATGCTCGTGGCACCAAAGGTGTTGGTTTCGATCAGGTCGGCGCCGGCGGCGAGGTAGCTTTCGTGGATGTCGCGGATGATGTCGGGCCGGGTGATCGAGAGCAGTTCGTTGTTGCCCTTGACGTCGCGTGGGAAGTCCTTGAACCGCTCGCCCGGGCAGCCCTCGCCGCGGCAGCCTTCGCCCCGGTACTGGGCTTCGGTGAGCTTGAAGCGCTGGATCATCGTGCCCATGGCGCCGTCGAGGATGACGATGCGCTGCGCGAGAATCTCGGGCAGCTGCGCCGCGCGGGTGTAGTGCAGGGGTTTCATGCCCACGATTGTAGAAAGGCATGGCCCGCCCCATCCCGCGTGCGCCGCGCCGTCGGTTTTTTTGAACCTAAATCCGGCAGTTGACCGCTTTGAGCCGAATGCAAGTTGTTGATGTTTCAACCGTTTTTGGTGCAAGAGCCGTTCACCGCTTGGGTGAGCACTGCGCACCCGTTCGAGTCGCCCTCGGGCGCGGGGGCGGCGTTGCAAATCCTCGCCATGGCGAGCGCCATGGCTGTGGTTTGCGCCTTGCCCGCGCGCCCGATGACGACT
This sequence comes from Tibeticola sp., assembly GCF_022759015.1. Lineage (NCBI taxonomy): Bacteria > Pseudomonadati > Pseudomonadota > Betaproteobacteria > Burkholderiales > Comamonadaceae > Tibeticola > Tibeticola sp. Next base: position 4,020 of record NZ_JAEMQB010000136.1, read on the forward strand.
CGCCCGGGCGCGCCCAACCGCCGGATTTAGGTTGAACGAAAACCGCTGATCCCCGGCGTGAAATGGTCGGTATTTGCTATTGTTTTTGAGGTTTTCGTTTGTCCGACCTGTCCATCCTTCAGCAGGTATTTGGTTACCCGAGTTTTCGCGGCGCGCAGGCCGAGATCGTCGCGCACGTGGCCGCCGGCGGCGACGCGCTGGTGCTCATGCCCACGGGCGCGGGCAAGAGCCTGTGCTACCAGGTGCCTGCGATCGCGCGCGCACGATCGGGCCACGGCACCACGCTCGTCGTCTCGCCCTTGATTGCACTCATGCACGACCAGGTCGGCGCGCTGCGCGAGCTGGGCGTCGCGGCCGAGCTGCTCAATTCCACGCTCGATGCCGCACAGGCGGCCGAGGTCGAGCGTCGCCTGCTGCGCGGCGACCTCACGCTGCTCTACGCCGCGCCCGAGCGTGTGACGACCCCGCGCTTTCTCGCCTTGCTCGACACCTTGCATGCGCAGGGGCGGCTTGCGCTTTTCGCCATCGACGAGGCGCACTGCGTGAGCCAGTGGGGGCATGACTTCCGACCCGAATACCGGGGTTTGTCGGTGCTGCACGAGCGCTATGCCGGTGTGCCGCGCGTGGCCTTGACGGCGACGGCCGATGCGCTCACGCGCGCCGACATCATCGAGCGGCTGCAGCTCGAGGACGCGCGGCTGTTCGTCAGCAGCTTTGACCGGCCCAACATCCGCTACACCATCGTAGAAAAGCGCGATGCGACCGCGCAGCTCGTGCGCTTCATCGAACGCGAGCATGCCGGCGAGGCCGGCATCGTCTACTGCCAGTCGCGCCGCAAGGTCGAGGAACTGGCCGACACCCTCTGCCGCCATGGCATCGAGGCCCTGCCCTACCACGCCGGCCTGCCTGCCGAGGTGCGCCAGGCGCATCAGGACCGTTTCCTGCGCGAGGACGGCTTGGTGATGGTCGCCACCGTCGCGTTTGGCATGGGCATCGACAAGCCCGACGTGCGCTTCGTCGCGCATGTGGACCTGCCCAAGAACATCGAGGGCTACTACCAGGAAACCGGCCGCGCCGGCCGCGACGGCCTGCCCGCCGACGCCTGGATGGCCTACGGCCTGCAGGACGTGGTGAACCAGCGCCGCATGATCGACGAGAGCCCCGCACCCGACGAGTTCAAGGCTGTGCTGCGCGGCAAGCTCGACGCCCTGCTGAGCCTGGCCGAGAGCACCGACTGCCGCCGCGTGCGGCTGCTGGCCTACTTCGGCGAGTCGAGCGAACCGTGCATGAATTGCGACAACTGCCTGCAGCCGCCCACCACCTGGGACGGCACCGAGGCGGCGCGTATGTTGCTCTCGACCATCTACCGGGTGCAGCAGACGAGCGGCATGGCCTTCGGCGCCGGCCACATCCTCGATGTGTTGCGCGGCAAAGCGACCGACAAAGTGCAGCAGCACGGCCATGAACGGCTCAGCACCTTCGGCATCGGCGCGGCCTACAGCGAGCCGCAGTTGCGCGCGGTGTTGCGCCAGCTGCTCGCCACCGGCGCGCTCGCCGTGCAGCCGGTGGCACTCGCCAGCGGGCGAAGCTTCGACACCCTGGTGCTCACCGAGGCCTCGCGCGCGGTGCTGCGCGGCGAGCGCCCCGTGCGCCTGCGCGAGGTCGCCACCGCCAGCGCCGCGGGCGCGCGCCGCCGGGAACGCGCAGCCACGCCCCGTGTCGCGGCAGCGGCTGCGGCGCTCGACGCAGCCGCCCAGGCCCGCTTCGAGGCGCTCAAGGCCTGGCGCGCCGACGTGGCGCGCGAGCACCAGCTGCCTGCCTATGTGATCTTCCACGACGCCACGCTCGCCGCCATCGCCGAGCGCTGTCCCGCCGACCTCGAATCGCTCGCGCAGATCAGCGGTATCGGCTCGGTCAAGCTCGAGCGCTACGGCGCGGCGCTGATCGAGGTTTGCCAGACCGGCTGAAGCGCCGGTTTGGAGCCGCGCACGATCCATCCCCGCGATGGCGCGCGAGGGACTTGTCGAGCGTGGTTTGCGACGCGAACGGCGGCACAATCCGCCGATGATTCGAGCCAAAGACATTGAAGCCGCCGCCCAGCGTCTCTCTGGGCAGGTGCTGCACACGCCATGCGTGGCCTCGCGCACGCTCTCGGAAATCGTGGGCGCGCAGGTGTTCCTCAAGTTCGAGAACCTGCAGTTCACCGCGTCCTTCAAGGAGCGCGGCGCTTGCAACAAGCTCGCGCAGCTCAGCGCTGAGGAGCGCGCGCGCGGTGTCATTGCGATGTCGGCCGGCAACCATGCGCAGGGGGTGGCCTACCACGCGCAGCGCCTGGGCATCCCTGCGGTGATCGTCATGCCGCGCTACACCCCTGGCGTGAAGGTCGAGCGCACGCGCGGCTTTGGTGCCGAGGTGGTGCTGCACGGCGACACGCTCGAGGCGGCACGGGAGCATGCGTTTACGCTCGCCCGCTCGCGCGGGCTGGTCTTCGTCCACCCCTATGACGACCCCGACGTCATCGCCGGTCAGGGCACGGTGGCGCTGGAAATGCTGCGCGACGTGCCCGAACTCGACGTGCTCGTCGTAGCCGTCGGGGGCGGCGGCTTGATTTCCGGCATGGCGGTCGCCGCGCGCGCTCTCAAACCGGGCTTGGAGATCTTTGGCGTGCAGACCCAGCGCTTTCCGGCCATGGTCAACGCCATCAAGGGCACGCAGTGGCCGCAGGGCAGTTCCACCATCGCCGAGGGCATCGCCGTCGGCGCGCCCGGCCGGCTGACCGAGGCGATCATCCGCGAGACGGTCGATGACCTGCTGCTGGTCGATGAGGCCGACATCGAGCAGGCCGTGTTGATGCTGCTCGAAATCGAGAAAACCGTCGTCGAAGGGGCGGGTGCGGCGGGCCTGGCGGCCGTGCTGCGACACGGCGAGCGTTTCCGCGGCCGCCGCGTCGGCCTGGTGCTTTGCGGCGGCAACATCGAGCCGCTGCTGCTCGCTGCCTTGATCGAGCGCGGCATGGTGCGCGCCGGCCGCCTCACGCGGCTGCGGGTGCATGCGCGCGACGTGCCCGGTGCGCTCGCGCGCATCACCGCCATCGTGGCCGAAGCGGGCGCCAACATCGACGAGGTGCATCACCAGCGGGCGTTCTCAGCGCTGCCGGCCCAGAACGTCGAGATCGAGCTCGTGTTGCAGACCCGTGGGCCGACCCATATCCGCGAACTGATCGAGCGCCTGCAGGCGGCGGGCTTCGAGGCCGCTTCGTACTGAAGGCAACGCCGAACAAGTCCCCGCGCGTCGCGCATCCCAGCTGCGGTTGTCGAAATTCAGAGCCCACCGTTAGAATCCGCGCCGAAGGCTCAACCATTGAGGAAAATCAAATCATGTCTGCAGCAACCCCGGCCCACGACGACGCGCAAACCCAGGACCCGATCGAGGAAGTGACCAAATACGCCCCGCTGGTGATCCCGGTCGCCGGGGGCGTTTTGATCTTCCTGCTCGCCTTCATCGCCGTTTTCATGGCCTGAACGGGACGGCTCCGGCCGTTTTTTCAGCTTTTTACAAGCGCGGTTTAGCCCCGCCGATCGGCCCTCGGGCCGCACGGAAGCAAGGGGCAGCGCTTTCAAGAGGTGAGCATCGAGCCACCCAGGCCTGTGCCGGGTGGCTTGATTTTTTGGGTCTCCGGGCGCATGTTTCCTGCCGACGCGGTCATTGGGCCGCGAGGCCACAGGAGGGACCATGCCGCAGATCCGCCCCGCTGCCGTTGCCGGCGCCTTTTATCCCGGGCAGCCTTATGTGCTTGCCCAAGAAGTCGAGTCGATGCTGCAGCAAGCGGCATCGAACCCATCGCCGGCCTCCGCGCATCCTCCCAAGGCCTTGATCGTCCCGCACGCTGGGTATGTGTATTCGGGCCCCGTCGCCGCGCAGGCCTACGCTCAGTTGCTTCCGTGGCGCGATCAGATCCAGCGCGTCGTGCTGCTCGGGCCGGTCCACCGCGTGCCGGTGCGAGGCATCGCCTGGCCGGGCGTCGAGGCGTTCGCGACGCCGCTCGGAACGGTGCCGATCGATCGTGCAGCGCTCGCGGCCATCGCCGACCTGCCGCAAGTCGTGCAGAGCCCGGCCGCGCACGCGTGGGAACATTCGCTCGAGGTGCAGTTGCCGTTCTTGCAAGCCGTGCTCGACCGCTTCAGCCTGGTGCCGCTCGCGGTGGGAGATGCCAGCGCCGAAGAGGTGGCCGAGGTGCTCGAGCGGCTCTGGGGCGGCCCCGAGACGCTCATCGTCGTGAGTTCCGATCTGTCGCACTACCACCCCTACGGTGAGGCGCGGCGGCTCGACGCCGAGTCGGTCCAGACCATGCTGGAACTGCGCCCGGTGCTCGACCACGAGCAGGCATGCGGTGCCACGCCGGTCAACGGCCTATTGCTCGCGGCGCGCCGGCATGGGTTGCACCCGCATCTGCTCGATCTGCGCAATTCCGGCGACACCGCGGGTGACCGCTCGCGCGTCGTGGGCTATGCCGCCTTGAGTTTCACGGAGCCTAGCCATGTCGCACCCGGCCACGCCTGAGTTGGGTCGTGCCTTGCTGAGGCTCGCGCGTGCGGCGATCGAGCGCGCGCTCGGGATGCCCGGCCACGCGCTGCCGCCGTTTCCCGAGGCAGTCGAAGCCGCGCTCGACGCGCCGGGCGCGACCTTTGTCACGCTGACCCAGCGCGGCGCCCTGCGTGGTTGCATCGGGTCCTTGGTCGCACACCGGCGCTTGCGCGAGGACGTGCAGGCCAACGCGGTTGCCGCTGCGCTCGAAGACCCGCGCTTTGCTCCCCTGTCGGTGGACGAACTGCCGCGCACCGAGGTCGAGGTGTCGCTGCTCTCGCCTCCGCAACCGATCCCCGTGCACAGTCGGGCTGAAGCGCTGCGGGCGCTGCGCCCGGGCGTCGACGGCGTGATCTTCAGCTGGGGCCCGTACCGCAGCACTTTTTTGCCCCAGGTTTGGGAGCAACTGTCCGAGCCCGAGGTTTTTCTGCAGCACCTTGTGGCCAAGGCGGGCCTGCCGCCCGACTTCTGGGATACCGGGGTGCGGCTGCAGCGCTACACCGTCGAGAAGTGGCGGGAGAGCGACGTTGAATCCGGATCCGAGAAGCGCACTGATGTCTGAAATCATCGAAATGCAAACCCCCGAAAGCCTGCACCCCGCGCAGTGGTGGCACAAGCTCGACGACGGCCGCATCCAGTGCGACCTGTGTCCGCGCGATTGCAAGCTGCACGAAGGGCAGCGCGGCGCCTGTTTCGTGCGCATGCGCGTCGGCGACGCGATGGTGCTCACCACCTATGGCCGCTCCTCGGGCTTTTGCGTCGACCCGATCGAGAAGAAGCCGCTCAATCACTTTTATCCGGGCAGCGCGGTGCTGTCTTTCGGCACCGCCGGCTGCAACCTGGCCTGCAAGTTCTGCCAGAACTGGGACATCAGCAAGTCGCGCGACATGGATCGCCTGATGGATCAGGCCTCGCCCGAGGCGATCGCCGAGGCGGCGCTGCAGACCGGCTGCAAGAGTGTGGCCTTCACCTACAACGACCCGGTCATCTTCGCCGAGTACGCGATGGACACGGCCGATGCTTGCCACGCGCGCGGCATTCAGACGGTGGCGGTCACGGCGGGCTACATCCACGCCGAGCCGCGACGCGCCTTCTTCTCGAAGATGGACGCCGCCAATGTCGACCTCAAGGCCTTCACCGAGGACTTTTATTTCAAGCTCACGGGCGCGCATCTGCAGCCGGTGCTCGATACGCTCGTCTACCTCAAGCACGAGACCTCGGTGTGGTTCGAAATCACCACGCTCTTGATTCCGGGTCACAACGACTCGGATGCGGAGCTCACCGCGCTTTCGAAATGGGTCGCGCGCGAACTCGGCCCCGACGTGCCGCTGCATTTTTCGGCCTTTCACCCGGACTTCAAAATGCCCGACGTGCCGCCCACGCCACCGGCGACGCTGCGTCGCGCACGCCGCATGGCGCTCGAGCAAGGCCTGCATTACGTCTACAC
>NZ_JAEMQB010000114.1:0-23121 GCF_022759015.1 Tibeticola sp.
CCAGCTTGGCGGCTTCCTTGTCGTTGCCGCTCTTGGCCGCCTTGGTGTAGCGCTGCAGGCTTTTTTCCACCGTGCCGAGGTCGGCCAGGCACAGCTCGGTTTGGATCACCTCGATGTCGGCGATCGGGTCGACGCGGCCCGCGACATGGATGACGTTGGGGTCCTCGAAGCAACGCACGACGTTGATGATGGCGTCGGTCTCGCGGATGTGCGCCAGGAACTTGTTGCCCAGGCCCTCGCCCGTGCTGGCACCGGCCACCAGGCCGGCGATGTCGACGAACTCGACGATGGCCGGCACGATGCGCTCGGGGTGCGCAATCTCCGCCAGCTTCGCCAGCCGCGGATCGGGCACCTCGACCACGCCGACATTGGGCTCGATGGTGCAAAACGGGTAGTTTTCAGCGGCGATGCCGGCCTTGGTCAGCGCGTTGAAAAGGGTGGACTTGCCCACATTGGGCAGGCCCACGATGCCGCATTTGAGGCTCATGGAAAACTTTCGAACGAAATCACAAAGTTCAAAATTTTACCGGCGCGCCCGAATCGGACGCCCAAGGACCACCTTCGCGGGCGACGCTCGGGAAAGACGGGGTCCGGACATGGGACTTGCGACCGGGCGAGGGCGGCTCATGGCCGCTCGCTTCTACAATCGCGCTCATGGTTGCAACCCATGACATCTGCATCCGCGGCGCTGGCATCGTCGGGCAAACCCTGGCCTTGTTGCTCGCGCGCGAGCGGCTGCGCGTGGCGCTCGTCGCGCCGGCGCAGGCAGCGACCGAACCCGACGTGCGCGCCTACGCCCTCAATGCCGCTTCGCGCGCGCTGCTCGAATCGCTGCGGTGCTGGCCCGCGCCCACCGCGGCGACACCGGTCACGCACATGCGGGTGTGTGGCGACGCCCAAGGATCGGTCGATTTCGATGCGCTCGAACTCGGCACCGAGGCGCTCGCCTGGATTGCCGACGTGGCCACACTCGAAGCCTTGCTGGCCGATGCGGTTCGATTCCAGCCCCGCATCGAGGTGGTCCGCGAGCCGATGCCAGCGACGCTGACGGTGATCTGCGAAGGCCGCGCTAGCCAGAGCCGCGCCGAGTTGGGCGTGGAGTTCGACGTCACGCCTTATGGTCAGCACGCGGTGGCGACCCGCGTTCGCGGACGTCCGCACGGCCAAACCGCCTGGCAGTGGTTCGATGGCGATGAGATCCTGGCCTTCCTGCCGCTGGACGGCCCGCAGGGCGACACGGTTGCGGTCGTCTGGTCGATGAGCGAAGCCCGCGCCGCCGCCCTCGAAACCGAGCCCGACGACGCGTTTTGCCAGGCCCTCGAAGCGGCCAGCCACGGGCGACTCGGTCCCTTGACCCTGGTGGCACCGCGACGGCACTGGCCTTTGCAACTTGCCCGCGCGCGGCGCTGGGTCGGTCCCGGCTGGGCGCTGGCCGGCGATGCCGCGCACACCGTGCACCCGCTGACCGGGCAGGGCCTGAATCTGGGCTTGGCCGATGCGGCCGAGTTGGCGCGGGTCATTCATGAGCGCGAATACTGGCGCAGTCTCGATGACCCGAAACTGCTGCGGCGCTACGAGCGCGCCCGCGCGGCCGACGTGTGGGTCACCTCGGGCGTCACGGATGCCATCCAGCGGCTGTTCACCACGCCCGGCGAGTGGGCTCGCACGCTGCGCAACCGCGGGCTCGGCGGCTTTGACCGCAGCGGCTGGATCAAACAATGGGTGGCGCGGCGGGCCATCAACCTCGACGGTGCACGCACGCTGCCGCCCCATTGACGGTCGCTCGCCGCTCGCCAGGGCGAAGGCGCAGCACCCACCGACCGGCCTTCTGCCTTGCTCATTCCGCTTCCTTCACTGCTCTTTGAACTGGATTTCCATGCACCCTTCTCTCCACACCCTCGTCCGACCGCTCATCCTCTCGGCGCTCGGCTTCTACCTCGCGGGCGGCGCGCTCGCTCAGGAAGCGACCATCCGCAAAAACCTCAGTGAACGGCTGGCCAATCTGCCGAAGATCGAAGAGGTCAGCAAAACCCCGATGCCCGGGCTCTGGGAAGTGCGGCTGCAAGGCAACGACATCCTCTACACCGACGCCGAAGGCAATTACTTGATCCAGGGTGCGCTGGTCGACACCCGCGCGCGCCGCAACCTAACCGAGGAGCGGCTTGAAAAACTCAGCGCGGTCGATTTCTCGACCTTGCCCCTGAAGGACGCTTTCGTCGTGACCCGGGGTGACGGCTCGCGCAAGATGGCGGTATTTACCGACCCGAACTGCCCCTACTGCAAGCGCTTCGAGGCAGACCTGCAGAAAATCAGCAATGTGACCATCTACAACTTCCTCTACCCGGTGCTCGGCAAAGATTCGACCGAGAAAGCCAAGAACATCTGGTGCGCCAAAGACCGCGCCAAGGCTTGGGAAGACTGGATGCAGCGCAACACCCCGCCGGCTGGCGCGAGCTGTGACACCGCGGCACTGAGCCGCAACCTCGAATTCGGTCGTCAGCACCACATCACGGGAACGCCAACGGTGCTCTTCACCGACGGCTCGCGGGTACCCGGCGCGGTGGGCGCCGCCCAACTCGAAAAACGCCTGAGCGAGGCGACCAGCAAACGCTGAACCCAGACCGACGCATGCACGCCACCGACCCCACCGAACGACTGATCCAGCGCCTGGGCTACGCGGGTCTCATTCCCTTCGTACTGCTGGCGCTGCTGCTGTGGATCGTCGACCCAGCCCTGGTGCCGTTCGTGGCGCTCGCGCTCGCGGCTTACGGCGCCGCGATCGTCTCGTTCCTCGGAGGCATCCATTGGGGCGTGGGGCTGCGTCTGGCCAGCGAGCATGCCCGCGTGCGCCATCTGCACCTGGTCTGGGGCATCATTCCTCCGCTGCTGGCGTGGCTCGCACTGTTGCTGCCGCCTTTTGCCGGACTGCCGTTGCTGGCGTTCATCCTCGTCGGCTGCTATCTCGTCGACCGGCGAACCTGGCGTCAGGCCGGACTCGAAGCCTGGCTGCCGATGCGGCTGCACCTCACCGGGGTCGCCACCCTCGCCTGCCTGCTGGGCGCGGGCGCCACATAAGGTCTGAGAGGCTGAGAGGGAATCGAACATGCCCGCCTGGACGCCCCAAAACACGCCCGAGGGCGTTGCAAATGCGCGCCGTAGCCCGAGCTACGGCTGTGCTTTGCGCCTACTCGAGCGCGTTTTGGGGCGCCCCTTCGGGCACGCCCAATTCCCTCTCAGCCTCTGAGCCGACGAACCCGCCGCCTTTGGGCGCGCCCCACTGCCGGATCTCGAATGAAGCATTCCAACGAAGCCCCGCACTATCGGGTCGAAGCGGCCGACCGCGACGCCCATTTGTTTCAGGTCACGCTGACCGTCCCTCGACCCGCCGCCGAGCAGCGCGTGATGCTGCCGGTCTGGATTCCGGGCAGTTACCTGGTGCGGGAATTTGCGCGACACCTACAGGGCTTGCAGGCCCGACAAGGCGCCCGCGCGTGCCGTGTGATCCACGAAGACAAATGCAGCTGGACGATCGAATGCGACCCGAGCCGACCGCTGCAGCTGCACTACCAGGTCTGGGCGCGGGATGCCTCGGTGCGGGCGGCCTGGCTCGATACCGAGCGTGGGTTTTTCAACGCCACCAGCCTTTGTCTGCGGGTCGAGGGCGCGGCGGATGTGTGCCGCCACGAGCTGCAGATCGTGGCCCCAGACGGCGCGCGTCGGTGGCGCGTCGCGACCGCGCTGCGGCCCGTGCGGGTCGACGCCCGGGGCTTTGGCCGCTACACCGCCGCCGATTACGACGAACTGGCCGACAGCCCGGTTGAAATGGGCGACTTCTGGAGCGGCGAGTTCGACGCCTGCGGCGTGAAACACCGCTTCGTCGTGAGCGGCGCGAGCGCCAACTTCGACGGCGAGCGCCTGCTGGCCGACGCGCAACGCATCTGCAGCACGGCGATCCGGTTCTGGCATCCGCGGGGTCGGCCGCCGCACGATCGCTATGTCTTCCTGCTGCGCGCGAGCGCCGATGGTTACGGCGGGCTCGAACACCGCCACAGCACGGCGCTGATGTGTGCCCGTCGCGACTTGCCGCGGCTGGGCGAAGCGGCACTGGCCAACGAGGGGTACGTCGGGCTCTTGGGCCTCATCAGCCACGAGTATTTCCATACCTGGAACGTCAAGCGCTTGCGGCCGCGTGCCTTCGAGCGCTATGACTACGCGCGCGAGAACTACACCGATCTGCTCTGGTTCTTCGAGGGCTTCACGAGCTATTACGACGACCTGCTGCTGCGCCGCGCCGGCCTGATCGACGACGAAACCTATCTGAAGCTGCTGGCCAAGACGATCAACCAGGTGCAGCAGACGCCCGGGCGCCGGGTGCAGTCGCTGGCGGAAGCGAGCGTCGATGCCTGGATCAAATACTACCGGCCCGACGAGAACACGCCCAACGCGACGGTGAGCTACTACACCAAAGGCGCCTTGGTCGGGTTGTGCCTCGACCTGAGCCTGCGGGCCGAAGGCGCAGGGTCGCTCGACGCCGTTTTGCGCATGCTGTGGCGCCGCAGCCGCGGCGGCCCGATCGACGAGGCGGATGTGCGCGCCGCGCTGGCCGAGGTCGGCGCCCGCGACCACGCCGCCGAGCTCGACGCCTGGGTGCATGGGACCGACGAGTTGCCGCTGTCGGCGCTGCTCGAGAGACACGGCGTCGAAACCTTGGCCGAACCCGGTTCTTGGGCGCAGCGCTTGGGCGTGCGTGCCTCGGAGTCCGGCGGCACGGTCAAGCTCAGCGCCGTCCTGCGCGGCAGCGTGGCCGAACGCGCGGGGTTGGCGGCCGGTGACGAGTGGCTGGGCATCGAAGGCGTGGGCGAAACTGCAGGCGGCGCGTGGCGCCTGAACAAGCTCGACGAGCTCACGCTCCACCTCCGCCCGGATGCCGCCTCGGCCGTGGCCTGGGTGTCGCGTGACGGCCGCTTGCTGCGGCTGCCGATCGACATCCCGCCAAACACGCAGACCGTGCGGCTGCGGCTGGCCGATGCGGATGCGGCACATCGCTGGCTGGGCGCTGCGCCAGCCCGCACCACAGCCAACGGCTGAGAGGCTGAGCCCCCGCCCGCGATGGCCCGCGCCGACCGCTCCCCATCGACGCACCGCCCTGCGCGATCTGCCCGGATCCCGTCGGCGCTGCGGCGCGGCGCACGCACGGCGCGGCGGCTGTTGCTCGGGCTGATCCATGTGCTGCGCGGTTTGGCCACCGTGCTGTGGCGCTTTCCGCGGCTCGCGCCCTCGCACCGCGAGGCCCGGGTGCAAGCCTGGGCCGCGCAGTTGCTCGAGCTCTGGGGCATCCGGCTGAGGGTCGAAGGCGCGCCACCGGCGCTCGGGCCGGCCTTGCTGGTCGCCAACCATGTGTCCTGGCTCGACATTCTGGTGATCCACGCCACCCGGCACTGCCGTTTCGTCGCGAAGTCCGAAGTCGCGCGATGGCCGGTGCTCGGGCGGCTGGCCAGCGCGGCTGGCACGCTGTACATCGAGCGCCAATCCCGCCGCGACGCCCACCGCACCGTGCAACGGATGGCCGAAGCCCTCGACAACGGTGAAGTCCTGGCGGTGTTCCCCGAGGGCACGACGAGCGACGGGCGGGACGTGCTGCCCTTTCACCCCAATCTGCTCCAGGCCGCGATCGATCGAAAAGCCCCTGCCATTCCGGTCGGCTTGATCTACCTCGGAGCCGACGGGCAACCGAGCACCCACCCCGCTTACGTGGGGGATGAGACGCTGCTGGCCTCGGTGCTGCGCACGCTCGGCGAACCGACGATCACGGCCGTCGTGCGCTTTGGCACCCCGCACAGCGCCGGAGAGCAGACCCGCCGCGCCTGGGCGCAAACGCTGCACGCACAGGTGCGCGCGCTTCGCGCCACGTTGGTCAATATCAAAAAGTAGAGCAGACAAGCACCATTTCACGCCGGAACCCGGGTGAAAAGTTCAAGCGCCGGATACCGCTGCATCGAGGCGCGCCGCCGGGATGTGCGGCGCGCGAGGGACGGGTTAATAGGTTTACTTCGGCCGCAGATCGACGACGCGCTTGGCCTTGCCTTGGCTGCGCTCGACCCCGCCTTCGGCCCGCAGTTCGATTTCCACGCTGCTGCCGACATAGACCTTGATCTCGTGCTGCAGCATCTTGGCCGCGGCGCGCGCCTCGATGCTCTCGGGGGACACGCCCGGCCGCGTCTCGACCGCCACGCGCAGGTTGTCGAGCGGGCCCTCGCGCGTGAGGATGCACTGGTAGTGCGGCGCGAGTTCGGGGCGCTTGAGGATGAGTTCCTCGATCTGCGAAGGAAAGACGTTGACGCCCCGCACGATCATCATGTCGTCGCTGCGGCCGGTGATTTTTTCGATGCGCCGCATCGGCCGCGCGGTGCCGGGCAGCAGCCGCGTGAGGTCGCGCGTACGGTAGCGGATGATGGGCAGCGCCTCCTTGGTGAGGCTGGTGAACACGAGTTCACCCATTTCGCCGTCGGCGACGGGCTCGCCGGTGTCGGGGTTGATGATCTCGGGGTAGAAATGGTCTTCCCAGATGGTCGGGCCGTCTTTGGTTTCGACGCACTCGCTGGCGACGCCCGGGCCGATCACTTCGGACAGACCGTAAATGTCCACCGCGTCGATGCCCATGCGCGCCTCGATCGCGCGGCGCATGTCGTTGGTCCAGGGTTCAGCGCCGAAGATGCCGATGCGCAGCGACAGCGTGCGTGGGTCGATGCCCTGACGTTCGACCTCGTCGGCAATCGCCAGCATGTAGCTCGGCGTGACCATGATGATGTCGGGCCGGAAATCCCGGATCAGCTGCACCTGGCGCTCGGTCTGCCCGCCGCCAAAGGGCACCACGGTCAGGCCCAGTTTTTCGGCGCCGTAGTGCGCGCCGAGGCCACCGGTGAACAGGCCGTAGCCGTAGCTGACATGCACCATGTCGCCTGGGCGCGCACCGGCGGCGCGGATGCTGCGGGCGACCACGCCAGCCCAGGTGTCGATGTCGCGCGCGGTGTAGCCGACCACGGTCGGTTTGCCGGTGGTTCCGCTCGAGGCATGGATGCGCACGCACTGCTCGCGCGGTACGGCGAACATCCCGAAGGGGTAGTGGTCGCGCAGGTCTTTCTTGGTCGTGAACGGAAACTTCGCCAAGTCTTCGAGCGTGCGCAGGTCATCGGGGTGCACGCCCGCGGCGTCGAACTTCGCCCGGTAGACCGGGGAATTCGCATAGGCGTGGTGCAGCGTGGCTTTGAGGCGCTGGAGCTGCAGGGCACGCAGTTCGTCGATGCTCGCGCGCTCGATCGGCTCGAGCGGGAAGGTGCTCTCGGTCATGGGGGTCGTCTCCTCGGTCCTTGTTTTGGGGTCGGGCGTGAGCGTGGGTGCAGCCGGCGGGTTCAGGCGCCGGTCTCGGGCAGCACGGCCCCGCTGATCTGCGCGCTCTTGCCGCGAAACAGCGCCACGACCTGGCCGTGCTGGTTGCGCACGGTCATGTCGTAGATGCCATGACGGCCGCTGAGCACCTGCTCCACGCCCTCACAGGTCAACACGTCGCCCTCGTGGGCAGGCTTGAGAAACTCGATGCTGCAGCCCGCGGCCACCGCGTTCTTGTTGTAGCTGTTGCAGGCAAACGCAAAGGTCGAATCAGCCAGCGTGAAGATGAAGCCGCCGTGGCAGATGCGGTGGCCATTGAGGTGCAGCGGCTGCACCGTCATGCGCATGACGGCACGGCCCGGTGCGCATTCGAGCAGCTCCATGCCCATGGTTTCACGGGAGGCGACGTCGGCGGCGAACATCGCCTGGCCCACGCGCTGGGCCAAAGCGCGCGCGGCTGCTTCGTCGAGTGAATGTGGGTGGCTCATCCTCAGGCTCCCTTGAAGTTCGGGCTGCGCTTCTCACGGAACGCCATCACGCCCTCGATGTAGTCGTGCGTGCGGCCCAGCGCCGACTGCATGTCGCGCTCGGCGTCGAGCTGGGCATCGAGTGTGCGCGTGCCCGCCTCGCGCAGCAGCGCGCGCGTGGCCACGAGCGCCTTCGTGGGCATCTGCGCGAGCCGCTCGGCCAGGGCCAGCGCGGCGGCGAGCGGATCCTCGGCCACGTCCCAGATCAGCCCCCAATCGCGCGCCTGGGTGGCTGGCAGCTTGTCCCCCGTCATGGCGAGCGCCAGCGCCCGCGCCAGCCCCAGCCGCTCGACCAGGAACCAACTGCCACCGGCGTCAGGAATCAGCCCGATCTTGCTGAACGCCTGAATGAAGCTGGCTTGCGGCGCGGCGATGGCGATGTCGCAGGTCATCGCCAGCGAGGCCCCTGCGCCTGCAGCCACGCCGTTGACCGCGGCAATGGTCGGCATGCGCAGCCGCTGCAGCCGACGCACCGTCGGGTTGAAGGCCTGTTCGATCACCGGGCCGGGGTCGGCGCGTGCAACCAGGTCGGGGCCGGGCGTGAAGTCGAACTCGGCCAGATCGGCACCCGCGCAAAACCCCCGGCCCGCGCCGGTGATGACCAGGGCGCGCACGGCTTCATCGGCCTCGGCGCGGTCGAGCGCGGCCCACAGCGCCTGGTGCATCGCGCGGGTGAAGCTGTTGAGTGCGGCCGGACGGTTGAGCGTGAGCAGGGCGACGGCGCCGCGTGCCTCGAACAAAACGGGTTCTTCGGTCATGGGGTCTCCTCGGTGCCGGGGAATTTACCATTGACCGACCGGTCGGTTGGTCAATGTTTTCCCTGGGGCGCGAGCCGCTATAGTGCCTCGACCGCGGCCGCATTCCATACCGGCGGAACCCGAACAGCCCCTTTCCAGGAGACCCAGACCATGACCTATGAACACATCCTCGTGCGCACCGAAGCCGAACGCGTCGGCGTGATCACCCTCAACCGCCCCAAGGCGCTCAATGCGCTCAACAGCGCGCTGATGGACGAACTGGGCGCCGCGCTCAAGGCGTTCGATGCCGACCCCGCCATCGGCTGCATCGTGCTCACCGGCAGCGAGAAAGCCTTTGCCGCCGGCGCCGACATTGCCGCCATGGCCAAGTTCGAGTTCCATCAGGTCTACCGCGACGACTTCATCACCCGCAACTGGGAAACCATCCGCAGCATCCGCAAGCCCGTAATCGCCGCCGTGGCCGGCTTTGCGCTGGGCGGCGGCTGCGAGCTGGCGATGATGTGCGACTTCATCATCGCTGCCGACAACGCCAAGTTTGGCCAGCCGGAAATCAAAATCGGCATCATCCCCGGCGCCGGCGGCACGCAGCGCCTGCCGCGCGCGGTGGGCAAGTCCAAGGCCATGGACCTGGTGCTCACCGGCCGCATGATGGACGCACAAGAAGCCGAGCGCGCCGGGCTGGTGAGCCGCGTGGTGCCGGCCGAGAAGCTGATGGACGAGGCGCTCGCCGCGGCCCTGACCATCTGCGGCTACGGGCAACTGGCGGTGATGGCGGCCAAGGAGGCGGTCAACCGCGCGTTCGAAGGGGGTTTGTCCGACGGGGTGATGTTCGAGCGCCGGCTGTTCCACGCGCTCTTCGCCACGGCCGACCAGAAGGAGGGCATGGACGCCTTCCTGACCAAGCGTGCCCCGAACTTCCGCAACGCCTGAGCCCCGCAGCCCACCCTGGGCGCGCGCCGCGCCCAGCCATGGCGGGCACCCGTGGACGCCCAAATAGGCTGGAAATTTTGGCTATAATTTGGAGCTTGCTGGCGCTTTAGCTCAGTCGGTTAGAGCGATGGAATCATAATCCACAGGTCCGCGGTTCGAATCCGTGAAGCGCCACCACCAATACCACCCGCACTGGCCCCAGTGCGGGTTTTCTTTTTTCGGGCTTTCCCGGAATGTGGCCACCTACGAATGTGGCCGCCTACAATCGGCGCGCCGGTCCGTTCCCTTCTCAGCCTCTGGATGTACACCATGAACCGCTGGATGATCGCTTTGGTCGCTTCTTTTTCCGTAGCAACAAGCGGCGCGTTGGCGCTGGGCTTGGTGCTTTTCCCCATGCAAAGCTCGGCGCAGGAAGCGGTGCGCAGCTTTCCCGAGCGCGCGCTGCGCGGCACGCTGGTGGTGCAGACCGCGCCCGAGGTGCTGCTCGACGGCGCCCCTGCACGCCTCTCGCCGGGTGCCCGCATCCATGACGTCAACAACCTGCTGGTGCTGCCCGCGCCACTGGCGGGACGCGAACTCACGGTGAACTACCTGCGCGACCCGCAGGGCCTGGTGCATGAGGTCTGGATCCTCAACGCCGCCGAGGCCGCGCAAAAGCGCGCCGGCGCCAGTTCCGGGCGCAACTTCCTCTTTGCGTCCGAGGCTGACACCGCCCCCCGAGACGACGGCAAGACGCCGTACCACCAGCTACCCGGCTTCCCCGCGCGCTGAGCGGGCCGCGGACGACCGCAGGGCGCGGTTTTTTGAGCATTTTCCTCGGAGCCCCGGCGTCAAATGGACGTTTACCGCTCTTAACTTCATAGCATTTGGACGGAGCCTTCCATGGCCAAGAAAATCTTCATCAAAACCTTCGGCTGCCAGATGAACGAGTACGACTCGGAGAAGATGGCCGATGTCATGCGCGCCGCCGAGGGCTTTGAGCCCACCGCCGACCCCGAGGAGGCCGACCTCATCGTCTTCAACACCTGCTCGGTGCGCGAAAAGGCGCAGGAGAAGGTCTTCAGCGAACTCGGCCGTGCCGCGCAGCTCAAGAAGCTCAAGGGCACTCGCATCGCCGTCGGCGGCTGCGTGGCCAGCCAGGAGGGCGAGGAGATCATCAAGCGCGCCCCCTATGTGGACGTGGTGTTCGGCCCACAGACGCTGCACCGGCTGCCCGAGCTGCTGGCTTCGCGCGAGCGTGAGCGTCGCCCGCAGGTCGACATCAGCTTCCCCGAAATCGAAAAATTCGACCACCTGCCGCCTGCGCGCGTCGAGGGCGCCTCGGCCTTCGTGTCCATCATGGAAGGCTGCTCCAAATACTGTAGCTACTGCGTGGTGCCCTACACGCGCGGCGAAGAGGTCAGCCGCCCGTTCGAGGACGTGCTGGTCGAGGTGGCCGGCCTCGCCGAGCAAGGCGTCAAGGAAGTCACACTGCTGGGGCAAAACGTCAACGCCTACCGCGGCGCCATGGGCGAATCGGGAGAAGTGGCCGACTTCGCCACCCTCATCGATTACGTCGCCGAGATTCCCGGCATCGAGCGCATCCGCTACACCACGAGCCACCCCAACGAGTTCACGCAGCGCCTCATCGACGTCTATGCCCGCGTGCCCAAACTCGTGAGCCACCTGCACCTGCCGGTACAACACGGCAGCGACCGCATCCTCATGGCGATGAAGCGCGGCTACACCGCTATGGAATACAAGAGCATCATTCGCCGGCTGCGCGCCGTGCGGCCCGCACTGGCGCTGAGCAGCGACTTCATCGTTGGCTTCCCTGGCGAAACCGACGAGGACTTCGCCAAGCTCATGCAACTCATCGACGACCTGGGCTTTGACAACAGCTTCAGCTTCATCTTCAGCCCGCGCCCCGGAACGCCGGCAGCCAACCTGCACGACGACACGCCGCACGCGGTCAAGCTCGCGCGGCTGCAGCAGGTGCAGGCCGCGATCGACGCCAACATGCGCCGCATCAGCGCTTCGATGGAAGGCACGGTGCAGCGCATCCTCGTCGAAGGCCCCTCACGCAAGAACCCGGCCGAGCTCATGGGCCGCACCGAGTGCAACCGCGCGGTGAACTTCGACGGCGGCCCCAACGCCGCGCGGCTGGTGGGCCAGATGCTCGACGTGCGCATCACCCAGGCGCTGCCGCACTCGCTGCGCGGCGAGCTGGTGCTGCGCGAGACAGCCCTCGCTTGAGAGGCCGGGCAGCAGCGTGCCGTAGGCAAACACAGGCCGCGTCGACGCGGGCACAACGCCGGCTTCCCTTCAGCGCGGCATGGGCGGCATGCCGCCGCCGATGCCCTTCATGCCGCCCATACGCTTCATGAGCTTCATGAGGCCGCCGCCCTGCATCTTCTTCATCATGTCCTGCATCTGCTCGAATTCTTTGAGCAGTCGGTTGACATCCTGCACCTGAACGCCGGCACCGGCTGCGATGCGGCGCTTGCGCGAGGCCTTGATGAGCTCGGGCTTCTTGCGCTCGAGCGGCGTCATGCTGTGGATGATGCCCTGCTTGCGCGCGATTTCACGCTCCGCACGGCTGAGGTCCGCCTCGCTCGCCTTGGCCGCCATCTGCGTCGGCAGCTTGTCCAGCAAGCTCGAGAGCCCGCCCATCTGCTTGACCTGCTGAATCTGGCTCAGGAAATCCTCGAGGTCGAAGCTCGCGCCGCTCTTGACCTTGGCCGCAAGCTTTTGCGCCTGCGCCATGTCCACGCCCGCAGCCACCTGCTCGACCAGCGCAACGATGTCGCCCATGCCGAGGATGCGGCCCGCATGGCGCTCGGCGTCGAACACCTCCAGCCCGTCGATCTTCTCGCTCGTGCCCGCGAACTTGATCGGCGCACCCGTGATCGCACGCACCGACAGGGCTGCGCCGCCGCGCGAATCGCCATCGGTCTTGGTGAGGATGATGCCGGTCAGCGGCAACGCCTCCTTGAACGCTTTGGCCGTATTGGCCGCATCCTGCCCCTGCATCGCATCGACCACGAACAGCGTCTCGACCGGGTTCAACACCGTGTGCAACTCGGTGATCTCGCGCATCAGCGCTTCGTCGATCGCCAGCCGGCCCGCGGTGTCGACCAGCAGCACATCGAAATAGTGCTTCTTCGCGTAGTCGAGCGCGGCCCGCGCGATGTCGACCGGCTTTTGGTCGGGCGTGCTCGGAAACCACTCCGCCCCGGCCTGTGCGCTCACGGTCTTGAGCTGCTCGATGGCCGCCGGCCGATACACGTCGGCCGAAACCGTCAACACCTTCTTCTTGCGCTTGGTGATGAGGTGACGCGCAAGCTTGGCCGTGGTCGTCGTCTTGCCCGCGCCTTGCAGGCCGGCCATCAAAATCACCGCGGGCGGCTGGGTGGCCAGGTTCAGATCCGCCACGCCCTCGCCCATGGTGGCGGCAAGCTCGCGGTTGACGATGCCCACGAGCGCCTGGCCCGGCTTGAGCGAACCCATTACCTCCTGGCCCAGCGCCTTCTCCTTGACGCGGGCAATGAAATCGCGCACGACCGGCAGCGCTACGTCGGCCTCGAGCAAGGCCATGCGCACCTCGCGCAGCATGTCGGCCACGTTCGATTCGGTGATGCGCGCCTGACCGCTGATCTGTTTGACCAGGCGCGAGAGCTTTTCAGTAAGAGCAGAAGCCATGTTGGAACGCCTTGAGGCCGATGTGGAGACGGAGGGAATGAGGATCAGCGCGCAGCGTTCAGCATACAGACCGCCTGCAGCCGGGATGCGCCGCGCGCGAGGGGCGGGTTCAGCGTTGCCCTAAACTTGACCCATGATTTTATCGAGTCTGCCCTCTGCGGGCCTTTGGCTCTCGGGCGCCACGGCGCTGGTCTATGCCGCAACAGCGCTCGGAGCCGGCGCTGCGGGCGCGGGCCGCGCCCAGCGCTGGCTCGCGCTCGCGTGGCTGCTGCATGCATTGACGCTCGTCCTGGGGCTGCTGGAGGCGCCGCCGCGCTTCGGTTTCGCGCCCGCCTTGTCGATGACGGCTTGGCTGGTGCTCACCGTCTACGTGGTCGAGTCGCAAATCTATCCGCAGTTGCAGGCGCGTTGGCCGCTCGCGGCCCTCGGCGCCCTCACCGTCCTTCTGCCCCTGGCCTTTCCCGGCGCGCCGCTGCACCCCAGCGCCTCGGCCTGGTTGCCGCTGCACTGGGCCCTCGGACTCGCGGCCTACGGGCTCTTGGGCGCCGCAGTCGTCCATGCCGCCTTGATGAGCCGCGCCGAACGGCTCATGCGTATCGGCGGCGGCGCTCCGGTCGGACTGCCTCTGCTGACGCTCGAGCGCATCACCTTCCGCTTCGTCGAAGCCGGCTTCGTGCTGCTGACGGCCACCCTGGCCGCAGGTTTTCTGTTTGGCGAGCAAATCTACGGCACCTCGCTGGCACCCTGGAAGTGGGACCACAAAACCGTGTTCTCGCTGCTGGCGTGGCTCACCTACGCGGTTTTGCTCGCCGGCCGCGCGCGCCTGGGCTGGCGGGGGCGTCGCGCGGTCCAGATGATCTACGCAGGTGCCGTGTTCCTGCTGCTCGGCTATGCCGGCTCGCGCTTCGTGCTGGAAGTCATCCTGAGGCGCAGCCCATGAAGGCCTTGCTGTTTTTGCTCGCCCTGCTCGCGTTGATCGGGCTGATCCGCGCCTCCCTGAGCCGCCGAAGCAAGCCACCGGGCACAGCCACGCCCGTGAACTCGGGACGCCAGCGCACCGAGCAGCCACAGCGCATGGTGCAGTGCGCCCACTGCGGCGTGCATTTGCCCGAGAGCGAGGCCGTCACCGGTCGTCTCGGGCTTTACTGCAGCACCGAGCACCGGCAAGCCCACGAGGGCGCATGAGCCCCGGGGCCCGACCAAGCCCGAGCACCCAAGATGGACAGCCAAGCCCCCAGCACCTGGTTTGGCAGCACGCTCGCCACAGCCCCGAACCCTGCGAGCCCGGCCGCGCTGTCGCCCTCGATCTGGAATGCGCTCATGAGCGCGCGCATCCTCGTCGGCGCCGTTTGGCTGCTGCTCGCGGCCATGGCGATCTCTCTGGGGCAGGGCAACGGCGCGCTGCTGCTCGGCTCGGGGGCGTTCTATTTCGTCGCCGCACTCGTCTGGCGCCTGCGCGGCCGGGCCCAAGCCCGTCGCCTCGATCCGCGTGGAACCTTGCTGATTGGGTTCGATGTGCTCGCGCTGGCGTTTCTGCACCTCACGCAACGCAGCCACCTCGACCTCACGCCGCTGTTCGCGCTGCCGGTTCTGACCGCGGGCATCCTGGGCTCACGCCGACTCGCGCTGGGCACAGCCGCCGCCGTGAGCCTGTTGCTGCTGGCGGAGGCGGGCTGGAACCTGCTGCAGCCGCTGGGCCGGGAAAGCGCCTTCCTCGGGCCGGTGCAGGCCGGCCTGACCGGAACGGGTCTGTTCATCGTGGCCTTGTTCACGCAACAACTCACCCGACGGCTAACGCGGCAGGAGGCCGCCGCGCGCCGCAGCGCCGAGCAAGCCGCCCTGCAAACCGAGGTCAACAGCTTCATCATCGAGCGCTTGGCCCACGGCGTGCTCGTCGTCGATCCCCAACTCGAAGTGCAGGCGGCCAACCCGGTCGCGGCCCAGTTGCTCGACTTCGAGCATGCCGCCCAGGCCCACCGGCGCTTCAATCTCGCCAGCCGGGCCTCCTGGCTGCCCCTGGCGGTTCAGGTCGAGCGGATGTTCATGGCTGCCGATACGAGCGAACGATCGGAAGCCGAAGTGGAACTGGCCGACCTCGGTGCCGAGCCCGCCCGGGTGCAGGCTCAGCTGCGCCTGGCGAGCGTGGGGGCCGGTGGCGGGCAACGCCTCTGCGTGGTGCTGCTGCACGACCTGCGCGCGCTGGAAGCTCGGCTGCGTCAGGAAAAACTCTCGGTGCTGGGCCGCATGTCCGCTTCGGTCGCCCACGAAATCCGCAACCCCCTGGCCGCGATCGTGCAGGCCAACGCGCTCCTCGAAGAAACTCTGACCGCGGATCAGGCACGTCAGTTGACCCGGATGATCCGACAAAACGCCGAGCGGATCGCCCAGACCGTCGACGACGTACTCGACGTCGCGCGGGTCGAGCACCACCGATCGGGGCCGCTGCGCGACACCGTGCCGCTCGAGCCGCTGGTCCGCACCATCGTCGGTGATTGGCAATCCACCCAAGGCACGGGGCGGCTCGTCGACTGCACGCTCGATCCGAATCCCTCGGTGGTGGCCTTCACCGAAGCCCACCTGCGCCGGGTCTTGACCAACCTGCTCGACAACGCCCGGCGCTATGCGGCGCGCGGCTCGCGGATTCAGGTAGCCTCGGGACGCCGTTCGGACGCGCGCGCCTGGCTGCTGGTCTGGAGCTCAGGCCCACCGCTCGACGCGGCGATCGAGCGCCGCCTGTTCGAGCCTTTTTCCTCATCCGACAGGCGCTCCAGCGGTCTGGGGCTCTACATCTGCCGCGAGCTCTGCGCGCGTCATGGGGCTCAGATCGACTATGAACGCTGCCCGTCCCCGGCGGGAACTTCGGCCGAGCCGGGCAACGGCTTTCGTATCCTGTTCGCTCCGATTCCTGCTGCCCTCTGACTGCCGCCATGAACACGCATCCGTCCGCTCCGACCGGCCCCATCCTCGTCGTCGACGACGAGGCGGACCTGCGCGCCCTGTTCGAGCTGGCCCTGCTGCGTGAAGGCTATGCGGTCGACACTGCCGCGACGCTGGCACAAGCCCGCGAGTCCCTGGAACGTCGGAGCTACGCAGTCGTCTTGACCGACATGCGCCTGCCCGACGGAACTGGGCTCGAATTGCTCCGCGAACACGCTCCGCTCAGCCGCGACACGCGATGGATCGTCGTCACAGCCTATGGCTCCGCCGAAAGTGCCGTCGAGGCTCTCAAGGCCGGCGCCTTCGATTACCTCACCAAGCCCGTCGATCCGCGCCAGTTGCGGCTCGTCGTTGCCAGTGCCTATGCCGATGCCCGCAACAGCCCCCGGCCCGCGAGCCACAGCGCGACGGAAGCCCCGCAGACCATCCCCTCGTCAGCGGTGACCCGAGCGGCCCCGGGTGACGGCGCCGCACAGGCGCTCTCGCGGCTGATCGGCCGTTCGGCAGCCATGGTCAGCGTGCGTGAGCGCATCCGCAAGGCTGCCCAAAGCATGGCACCGGTCCTGATCCTCGGAGAATCGGGCACGGGCAAAGAACTGGTCGCGCGGGCCATTCATGCCTGCAGCCACCGAAGCCCCGGTCCGTTCGTCGCCGTCAACTGTGCCGCCATCCCTGAGGCCCTGCTCGAAGCCGAGTTCTTCGGCGCGCGCAAAGGCGCCTACACCGGCGCCAGCCAGGACCGGGAGGGCTACTTTCAGGCCGCGCGCGGCGGCACCTTGTTTCTCGACGAAATCGGCGAACTGCCGCTGCTCATGCAGTCCAAGTTGCTGCGCGTGATCCAAGAGCGCTGCGTGCGCCCGCTGGGGGCGACGCAGGAGGAGCCGGTCGACGTCCGCCTCGTCAGCGCGACCCACCGCGATCTCGCCACCGCCGTCCGCCTGGGCCAGTTTCGGCAAGACCTCTACTACCGGCTCAACGTGATCGACATCTCCGTCCCGCCGCTGCGGGAGCGGCTCGAGGATTTGCCGCTGTTGTGTGCAGCCCTGCTCGCGAAGATTGCGGCGGAAAGCGGATTCCCGGCGCCGCCCAAGCTCTCCCCCGCCAGCCTCGAGCAGCTCGCGCGCCACCCGTTTCCCGGCAACGTGCGAGAGCTCGAAAATCTGCTGCACCGGGCCGTGGCGCTCGCGGATCCGGGTGTGGACGGCGTTCTCGAGCTCGACCTCCCAGCCGCAGCCGCGACCGCGCCCAAGGTCCCGCTGGCGCAAGCCCCGAGCGCAGCCGCGGCCTTGCCGCAAGACCTCACGGCGTGGCTCGACGAACAAGAGCGGCGCATCCTGCTTCGGGCCCTCGAGGAATGTCATTTCAACCGCAGCGCCGCCGCCCGCCGTCTGGGCTTGAGCCTGCGCCAGATCCGGTACCGTATGGCGCGCCTGGGACTTGCCAGCCCCGATCGGGACCCCACCCCCGAGACCGACGATGAGCCCAGCTGAATTCTGGCGCGGTGGCTGGTACCGGCACGCGCGCGCGCTGCCTTCGCCCAACCGCAATGCCCGTCCGCTGGGCGTCCAAGTCCGCCTCGTCGTCATCCATGCCATCAGTCTGCCGCCCGGGCAATTCGGTACCGGCGATGTCCAGCGCCTGTTCACCAACACCCTGCCCTGGGATGCGCACCCCGACTTCCAGGCCATCCGCGGCTTGGAGGTATCGGCCCATTTCTTCATCGCCCGGGATGGCGCTTTGTGGCAGTTCGTCGACTGTGACGAACGCGCTTGGCACGCCGGCCAATCCCGCTGGCTCGGGGCCTCGAACTGCAATGACTGGTCCATCGGCATCGAACTCGAAGGAACGGCCGACATCGCCTTCGAGGACCCGCAGTACGAGACCTTGACCGCGCTTTGCGCCGCCCTGCCCGAGCGCTATCCGATCGAGGCCATCGCCGGCCACCAGCACATCGCGCCCGAGCGCAAGTGGGACCCCGGCCCCCAATTCGACTGGCGCCGGTTTCAAAACAGCCTCGGCTGGCCGGATCGGTATTTTCCCTAGGGTTTCGCGCCCCGCCGCTGGGAACGAGGCTCTTGCGGGAAAACCCCTGGTTCTTTCTCGGGTTCGCAGCACAGTACACTACATCTAGTGGCAGGTAGCCACCCGAACCACTACCGGTAGTGCCCCAGACCCAAACTGGGCCCGACAGCCCCCCGGTTCGGTTGCTGGCCTGATGGCCGCGATGCGCACTGCCGTGCCCGCCGATTTTCGAAACCGATTCCGCCCTGACCCCTCGGAGAACCGCCCCATGCAGATCACCCCACCCCCCTTGCGTACACCGGAGCCCGCGCTGGCTGATCCCAGCGCACATACCCTGGGCCTGGCCCGCGAAGGCAGCGTCCCCACGGCCGCAGCGGCGCTGTCGCACTACCAAATCATTCGCCGCAATGGTGCGGTCGTTCCTTTCACCCCGGACAAGATCGCGATCGCGCTGATGAAAGCGTTTTTGGCCGTACACGGCACCCAAGGGGCCGCCTCGGCCAGCGTGCGCAGCGTCGTCGAGGAACTCACGCAAGGGGTGGTCCGGGCGCTCGTTCGCTCGCGGCCGAACGGCGGAACCTTCCACATCGAAGACGTGCAGGATCAGGTTGAACTGGGCCTGATGCGCGGCGGCCACCATGAAGTCGCCCGGGCCTACGTGCTGTACCGGGAGCGTCGCGCCCAGGAGCGCGCCCGGCAGGGGCTCACCGAGTCGCCCGCCAGCGCCACGCCCACGATCCATGTCGTGGATGCCGGCCGTCGCGTGCCGCTCGATCTCGAAGGACTGCGCGCGCTCATCGCCACGGCCTGCGAAGGCCTGGGCGCTGAAGTCCAGGCCGAGCCCATCCTGACGGAGACGCTGCGCAATCTCTACGACGGCGTGCCGCTCGACGAGGTCTACAAAGCGGCGATTCTGGCCGCGCGCACACTCATCGAGAAAGATCCCGACTACACCTACGCCACCGCCCGCCTGCTGCTGCACACGATCCAGAAAGAGGTTCTCGGTGAGGACGTCCGTCCGCACGAGATGAGCGAGCGCTACGTCGAATACTTCCCGAGGTTCATCAAGAAGGGAATCGAGCATGAATTGCTCGATCCTCGGCTGGCGCAGTTCGATCTGCACCGCCTGGCGGCTGCGCTCAAGCCGGAGCGCGACCTCCAGTTCGATTACCTCGGACTGCAAACGCTCTACGACCGCTACTTCCTGCATGTGCGCAAGACGCGCATCGAACTGCCGCAGGCCTTCTTCATGCGGGTTGCGATGGGCCTGGCGCTCAACGAGATCGACCGTGAAGCCCGGGCGGTCGAGTTCTATGAGGTGCTGTCGTCTTTTGACTTCATGTCGAGCACGCCCACCTTGTTCAACTCCGGCACGCTGCGCTCGCAACTGTCGAGCTGCTACCTCACCACCGTCCCCGACGACCTCGAAGGCATCTATGAAGCCATCAAGGAAAACGCCCTGCTCTCCAAATTCGCCGGCGGTCTGGGCAATGACTGGACACGCGTGCGCGCTTTGGGCAGCCACATCAAGGGCACCAACGGGGAGTCGCAAGGTGTCGTCCCGTTCCTGAAGGTCGTCAACGACACGGCCGTCGCCGTCAATCAGGGTGGCAAGCGCAAGGGTGCCGTCTGTTGTTACCTCGAGACCTGGCACCTCGACATCGAAGAATTCCTCGAACTGCGCAAAAACACCGGAGACGATCGGCGCCGGACGCACGACATGAACACCGCCAACTGGATTCCAGACCTGTTCATGAAACGGGTCATGGAGCGCGGCGAGTGGACCCTGTTCTCCCCCTCCGACGTGCCCGACCTGCACGACCGTTACGGCAGCGACTTCGAACAGGCCTATATCGCCTATGAAGAAAAGGCCCGTCGCGGCGAAATCCGTCCGACGAAGACCGTTGCCGCGGTCGACCTCTGGCGCAAGATGCTGACGATGCTGTTCGAAACCGGGCATCCTTGGATTACCTTCAAGGATGCCTGCAACGTCCGCAGCCCCCAGCAGCACGTCGGGGTGGTGCATTCGTCGAATCTGTGCACCGAAATCACGCTCAACACCAGTGACACCGAAACCGCCGTCTGCAACCTCGGCTCGGTCAACCTCGCCCGCCACCTCAAGGACGGGCCCTTGGGCAAGGAACTCGACCACGAACGGCTCAAGCGAACCATCGCGGTCGCGATGCGCATGCTCGACAACGTCATCGACATCAATTACTACGCAGTCAAGAAGGCGCGCGACTCCAACCTGCGCCACCGCCCGGTCGGCTTGGGCATCATGGGCTTTCAGGACGCGCTCTACGAACTGCGGATTCCCTACGCCAGCGAAGCCGCCGTCGAGTTTGCCGACCGGTCGATGGAAGCCGTCTGCTATTACGCCTACTGGGCATCGAGCGACCTCGCGGCCGAGCGCGGCCGGTACTCGAGCTATCGCGGTTCGCTCTGGGACCAGGGCATCCTGCCACCCGATACGCTGGACCTGCTCGAGCAGAGCCGCGGCGGCTACGTCGAAGTCGATCGTTCCGCCACCCTCGACTGGGACGCACTGCGTCGCAAGATCGCGCAGGATGGCATGCGCAACTCCAACTGCGTCGCCATCGCTCCGACGGCCACCATTTCGAACATCATCGGGGTCGACGCATCCATCGAGCCCTCGTTTGGCAACCTGTCGGTGAAGTCGAACCTCTCGGGTGAATTCACGGTCGTCAACAGCCACTTGGTGCGCGACCTCAAGCGCCTGGGCCTGTGGGACGACGTGATGGTCATGGACCTCAAGCATTTCGACGGTTCGCTGCAGCCGATCGACCGCGTTCCGGCGGAACTCAAGGCCTTGTATGCGACCGCCTTCGAAATCGAACCCTATTGGCTCGTGGCCGCGGCAGCGCGGCGTCAGAAATGGATCGACCAAGCCCAGTCGCTCAACATCTACATGGCAGGCGCGTCGGGCAAGAAACTCGACGAGACCTACAAGCTGGCTTGGATCAGCGGGCTCAAGACCACCTATTACCTGCGCACCATGGCTGCCACCCATGCCGAGAAATCCACCGTCCAAGCCGGCCGCCTCAACGCGGTTTCGGCCGCTACCGGCCACGAAACTGCGGCCGCCATGGCCACAACGGAGCCGGCAACGGACGTGAAGTTCTGCGCGATCGACGACCCGGGCTGCGAAGCCTGCCAGTGACCTCGCGCAACACCCTGAGTTCGAAGGGAGCGTTGAAGACATGAATCGCTTTTCAATGTCCGAAGTTGCTCCCATAATTGAAGCATTGGAAAAATGATGTTGAGTTGGGAAGAAGATTTTTCTGCGAGCCTTGCACGCCCCGGCCTGCAACCGCGCCCCATGACCCACGGTGCGAGCCCTGCCGCTTCCTTGGTGTCCCCCACGAAGGCAGCGCCGACAGGCACTGTGACAGCCCCCGGGGTGCCTAGGGCGCGTCGCGTGGTGGCCGCTGACAAGCGCATCATCAATGGGCAAACCGACGTCAACCAACTGGTTCCATTCAAGTACAAGTGGGCGTGGGAAAAGTACCTCGCCACCTGCGCGAACCACTGGATGCCGCAAGAAGTCAACATGAGCCGCGACATCGCGCTCTGGAAAGACCCCCACGGGCTGACGGAGGACGAGCGACGCATCGTCAAGCGCAACCTCGGCTTTTTCGTCACCGCCGACTCACTCGCCGCCAACAACATCGTGCTCGGTACCTATCGGCACATCACCGCGCCGGAATGCCGCCAGTTCCTGTTGCGTCAGGCCTTCGAAGAGGCGATCCACACCCACGCCTATCAATACATCGTCGAAAGCCTCGGCCTCGACGAAGGCGAGATCTTCAACGCCTACAACGAGATTCCGGCCATCCGGGCGAAGGATGAATTCCTCATCCCGTTCATCGACGTGATCATGGATCCGTCGTTCAAAACCGGAACGCCTGAAGCCGACCAAACGCTGCTCAAGAGCCTGATCGTTTTTGCCTGCCTCATGGAGGGGCTGTTCTTCTACGTCGGGTTCACCCAGATCCTGGCCCTGGGCCGGCAAAACAAGATGACCGGTGCTGCCGAGCAGTACCAGTACATCCTGCGTGACGAGTCGATGCACTGCAACTTCGGCATCGATCTCATCAACCAACTCAAGCTCGAGAACCCTCACCTCTGGACCCCCGAGTTCAAAGCCGAGATCAAGAGCTTGTTCCTGCGCGCGGTCGAACTCGAATATCAATACGCCGAAGACACGATGCCCCGCGGCGTCCTCGGACTCAATGCGTCCATGTTCAAGTCCTATCTGCGCTACATCGCCAATCGGCGCGCAACGCAGATTGGCCTCGAACCACTGTTCCCGAACGAAGAAAACCCCTTCCCCTGGATGAGCGAAATGATCGACCTCAAAAAGGAACGCAACTTCTTCGAAACCCGGGTTATCGAGTACCAGTCCGGCGGTGCTCTTTCCTGGGACTGAGCGTTCTAGGCCCCGCTTCTGCCATGCGCATCTCGCTCGACGCCCAACCCACTCCCGCGCAAGGCTCCCGTATTCATGCCGCTCGTGTCTCCACGGGCGGCATGGATCGCCCAGGCGACCCAAGTTCGCGCTGGGTGTTCCCTCCCCTGTCAACAAGGTGATCAAGGAGATTCACATGGCAACTGCGAAAAAACCCGCTCCCGCCAAGAAAGCGGCTCCAGCGAAGAAGTCTGCGACAACGGCAGTCGCAAAGAAATTGGCGGCCGCCAAGCAAGCGATCCAGAAAGAAGTCGCTGAGGTCAAGAAGGCGGTCAAGAAAGAAGTTGCCGTGGTGAAGAAGGCTTTGGCCAAGAAGGCAGCGGCTCCCGCTAAAAAAGCAGCGGCTCCAGCGAAGAAGGCAGCGGCTCCAGCAAAGAAGGCGGCGGCTCCC
>NZ_JAEMQB010000039.1:0-13177 GCF_022759015.1 Tibeticola sp.
GCCCGCTTTGACGTCCCAAAACACGCCAGAGGGCGTTGCAAATGCGCGCCGTAGCCCGAGCTACGGCTGTGCTTTGCGCCTACTCGGGCGCGTTTTGGGGCGCCCCTTCGGGCACGCCCAATTCCCTCTCAGCCTCTGAGCTGAAGCGGCCTCTCGCCAGCGCCGCGCCGCTCATCCCATCCCGGCGGCGGCGCTCGCGCGTCGCCAAGGGAGGGAGATCACCGGCCCCTCTCAGAAGGGCAGTTCGAGGTTCTTGAGGTCGCGTCGTGTCTCCACCAGGATCAGCGGCGCGTCATCCTGGGCCACGGGTGCGGGGCGCTCGCGCGGAACCCGCGGCGGCGCGACTTCGGCGGCGATGGCTTGCTGGGCCGCCGCGACCTTGGCCGCATCGGAATGCACCCAAACCAAGCCCGAGGCCCGCGCCAAGGCTTCTAGGCTGTCCACAGGCAGCCGATACGGCTCGACCGCAGCCGGTGCTGCGGGCTCGGCCCGAGCGGCTGCAACCGCTGGCGCGGGTGCTTCGGCAGGCAGGGCTGCTTGCTGAGCCGGAGCCGGCTCCGCGGGCGCGGCCGCCTGTGGGGCGGGAGTCGACTCTGCCAGCGCTTCGCTCGGCACGGGGGCCGCTGGCGCCGTTGCTGGCTGCATCGCGGCGGTCTCGGGGCGGTCGAAATACGAACGACGCCCGCTGGTGCTGGGCGCGGCTTCGTCCGCCGGGGCGGCCGGTGCTGCGGCTGCCTCCCGGTCGGGAGCTGGTGCAGCTTCGGTCTCGCGTGTGGTGTCTCGGTCGCGGCGTTCGCGGCGGCCACGCTCGCGCGGGCGGCGATCGCGCGTGCCCTTCGGTTCGACGGAAGTCGTGACGGTTTCTGCACCCAAGTTCTGCGCCGTCAGCGCTTCGGTGTCCGGGGTGGTCGATGCAGCCGTCTCGGTGGCCGTGCCAGCCGATTCGGGGCGGGCGGGACGCTCGGCGCGCCCTTCGGGACGGCCTTCAGGCCGCTCGCGTCGCTGATCGTTGCGCCCGCCGCGCGGTCGCTGCGTCGCGCCGGATGAACCGGCGTTCGGCGCGACGGTCGGCGACGACGACGCGTTCAACTCGGCCTCGGCGGAGCCGCCCTGGCGGACCGTGGCGCGTTCACCAGCCGCTTCGCCGCCTCGGCGGTTGTCGCGCCGACCCTCGCCTCGATCGTTCCGACGTCCTGAGCTTCGCTGCCCATTGTGCCCATTGCCGCGCCCGCCCCGGTTGCTCTCGCCGTTGGTGGTGCGCGATGCGGGCGCGGCAGGGACGGCGCTCGGCTCGGGTGCGCTGGGTGGGGTGGCAGCGGCCGGGGCGAACAAGGCCTTGACCCAGCCGAAGAAGCCGCCGCTCTTGCCTGGGGCTGTCGGCAGCGGCGCGGGTGCAGCGGCAGGCGCGGTCGCGGCGGGTGCCGCTGCGACCGGGGCCGGGGCGGGGGCCGGAGCCGGCGCGGGCATGTCGGGCAGCACGCCCTTGATCATGGGCGTTTGGCGGTTCGTCGGCTCTTGCGAGCGGCGGGTGATCGAGGTCGGGTCCTCGACTTCTTCGGCCAGCTTGTAGCTGGGCTCGATGAGGTCGAGCCGCGGGTCGTCGTGGCGCAGCCGCTCGAGCTTGTAGTTGGGCGTCTCCAACGCTTTGTTGGGCACGACGAGCACGTGGATGCGCTGCTTGAGTTCGATTTTGGCGATCTCGGTGCGCTTTTCGTTGAGCAGGAAGGAGGCGACATCCACCGGCACTTGGCACAACACCGAGGCAGTGTTGTCCTTCATCGACTCTTCCTGAATGATGCGCAGGATCTGCAAGGCCGAGCTTTCGGTGTCGCGGATGTGGCCGGCGCCGCCGCAGCGCGGGCACGGAATCGAAGATCCCTCGGACAGCGCGGGCTTGAGGCGCTGGCGGCTCATTTCGAGCAGGCCAAACTTGCTGATCGAGCCGAACTGCACGCGCGCGCGGTCCTGGCGCAGCGCATCGCGCAGGCGGTTTTCGACTTCGCGGCGGTTCTTGCTTTCCTCCATGTCGATGAAGTCGATCACGATCAGACCGCCGAGGTCACGCAGGCGCATCTGGCGGGCCACCTCATCGGCAGCTTCGAGGTTGGTGCGCAGCGCCGTTTCCTCGATGTCACCCCCCTTGATGGCGCGGGCCGAGTTGACGTCGATCGCGACCAAGGCTTCGGTGTGGTCGATGACGATCGCGCCGCCGCTGGGCAGCGCAACGGTGCGCGCGTAGGCCGTCTCGATCTGGTGTTCGATCTGGAAACGCGAAAACAATGGAGCATCGTCGCGATACCGTTTGACCCGAGCGGCGTACTCGGGCATCACGTGCGACATGAACTGCTGCGCCTGCTCGTAAATGTCGTCGGTGTCGATCAGGATGTCGCCGATGTCCTGATTGAAATAGTCCCGGATGGCGCGGATGACCAGGCTCGATTCCTGATAGATCAGAAACGGGCCCTTGCTTCCTTTGGCCGCGTTTTCGATCGCCGTCCAGAGTTTGAGCAGGTAGTTCAGATCCCATTGCAGTTCGGCCGCGCTGCGTCCGATGCCCGCGGTACGGGCAATGATGGACATGCCCTTGGGGTATTCGAGCTGGTCCATCGCCTCCTTGAGCTCGGCGCGGTCCTCGCCCTCGATGCGCCGGCTGACGCCGCCGCCGCGGGGGTTGTTCGGCATCAGGACGACGTAGCGCCCGGCCAGGGAGATGTACGTCGTCAATGCCGCGCCCTTATTGCCGCGCTCTTCCTTCTCGACCTGGACGATGAGTTCGTCGCCTTCGCGGATCACGTCCTGAATGCGCGCCTGACTGGGTGCCACGCCCTCGGCGAAGTATTGGCGTGAAATTTCCTTGAAGGGTAGGAAGCCGTGGCGATCCTCCCCGTAGTCGATGAAGCACGCTTCGAGCGAAGGCTCGACCCGCGTCACGACGGCCTTGTAAATATTGCCCTTGCGCTGCTCGCGCCCTTCGATTTCGATCTCGTAGTCGAGCAGTTTTTGCCCATCGACGATGGCCAGGCGGCGTTCTTCGGCCTGGGTTGCGTTGATCAACATCCGTTTCATCGCGGAACCTCAAAAATGAAAGTACCTGCCCTCGCGGGGCACACGATGCCGGAGTCGAAACCGGGAAACCTGGAGAAAACCGTTGCCGCAGGCGGCCGCGACGGAGAGAGCCTCAGCTCCTCTGTGGGCGTGGGGGGGCGTGGATGAGGGCGAGGGTGCGGGCGCGGCCTTCAGGCAGCGGCGACTCGACGAAGGCGTCAGCCAACGAGGGGCGGCTGCAAACGGCCGATGCCATGTGCTGCGCGGGCATCGGCAGCCAGCGCCAGAACATCAGCATCGTCAGGAACCACACGGCATGTCTCGCTTTTGATCCGTTCGCGCACGGCTTGGGCGCGCGAATCTCGGGTATTCGTTCAGGGTTTCAGGTGTCGGCTCTAGCCCAGGTCATGGCGTGCCACTGTCGGCTCGAGCCTTCAGTCTGCGCGGCATGGTTTCAGGCGGCATCGACCTACCGGCGTCGGGATTGAAGTCGAATAAACTCCCCGCTTTCGGGGCGTATTTCCATCGAACTTAACCACTTTCCGACGACCGTGAGCCGCATTATAGGGCCCGAGGGGCAGCCGCAGGTGCCGGACGCGGCTCGGGTGTGTCACCTCACGGTCGATGAGTCGGGCGTCGGGCAACGACTCGACAACTATTTGCTGCGGCAACTCAAAGGGGTGCCCAAGACCCATGTGTACCGCATCATTCGCAGTGGCGAGGTGCGGGTCAACAAGGCGCGCGCGCAGGCCGACACCCGGCTGCAGTGTGGCGACCTCGTTCGGGTGCCGCCGGTCCGGGTGGCCCAGGCTGCGCCTGCGGCTCTGCGGCCCGCACCCCCGCGGGACTTCGAAATCCTCTACGAAGACGAGGCCTTGCTGGCGATCCACAAGCCCGCGGGCGTCGCCGTGCATGGCGGTTCGGGGGTGAGTTACGGCGTGATCGAGCAACTCCGGCAGGCCCGGCCCGAGGCGCGGTTTCTCGAACTCGTCCATCGGCTCGATCGCGAAACCAGCGGCATCTTGCTCGTAGCGCGGCGGCGCAGTGCCTTGACGCGGCTGCAGGAACAGTTCCGTAGCCGCCAGACGGGTAAGACCTATCTGGCCTGGGTGCTGGGCGAATGGCCGCAGCGGCTCAAAGTGCTCGATGCACCGCTCAAGCGGTATTTGGTGGCTGTGGGTTCCGCGGGTGCGACGGCTGGATCGGAGGGTGAGCGTCGGGTTCGGGTGGCTACCCGCGACGACCCGGATGCGCAGGCCGCGCTCTCGCTCGTGCGGGTGCGCGAGCGCGCACCCGGTTTCACCTGCCTCGAGGTCACGATCAAAACCGGGCGCACCCATCAGATCCGTGTGCACCTGGCGTCGGCGGGCTACCCGATTGCCGGGGATGATAAATATGGCGACTTTGACCGGAACAAGGCTTTGACACGCAGTGGCTTGCGGCGGATGGCCCTGCACGCGTGGAAGCTGGAGTTTGACCATCCGATGACCGGCGCGCGCATGGCGCTCGAGGCCGCGCCGCCGCCGGATCTCGAGGAGTTTTGGAACCATGTCCGCAACCGCTCGGTTTGATCTCATCGTCTTTGACTGGGACGGCACGCTGTTCGATTCAACGGCGCTCATCGTGCGCTGCATCCGGCAGGCGGTCGAAGACGTCGGCGGGACCGTGCCCGATGAAGCCGCGGCGAGTTGGGTGATCGGCCTCGGCCTGGCCGAAGCCATGCGCCGGGCGGCGCCGGATGTGGCGCAGGAGCGTCTGCCGGATCTGGTGGCCCGCTACCGCCACCATTATTTCGCTGCCCAACACGAGATCGCCCTGTTCGACGGCGTTCGGGCCTTGGTCGAAGAGCTCCAGCGTGCCGGTCGCACCCTCGCGGTGGCGACCGGCAAAAGCCGGCGGGGTCTGGATGAAGCGCTGAACCACAGCGGTCTGCGCCCGTATTTCTCGGCGACGCGGACTGCCGAGGAGACGGCGGGCAAGCCGCATCCCCAGATGCTCTTCGAACTCATGGAGGAGCTTGGCTCCGACCCAGACCGCACGCTCATGATTGGGGACACCACCCACGACCTGGAGATGGCGCGCAACGCCGGCTGTCCGGCGGTGGGTGTCGCGTATGGGGCGCACGATCCCGCGCTGTTGCAGCCCTTGCAGCCACTGTATGTGGCGCCTACGGTCCCTGATCTTCAGCGCTGGCTGCGCGAACGAGGCTGAGTGCATGGCGCCCGTCGATCAGCCCGTGGCTTTGTGTGCCAGCTCGGATTTGCTGGAGGGCGGCGACGCCGTGCCGTTCGAGGTTCGTTGGCGCGCAGAGCCGTGTCGGGCGTTTGCCGTGCGCTGGCGCGGCCGTGTCCATGCCTACCTGAATCGGTGCAGCCACCTGCCGATGGAGATGGACTTTCAGCCGAACCGGTTTTTCGACTCCAGTGGACAATGGCTGATCTGTGCCACGCATGGTGCCACGTACCGGCCCGATACGGGTGCTTGCGCCGCAGGGCCCTGCCGCGGCCCGCTGACCGAGATTGCCGTCGAAGAGGTCGACGGCACGGTGTTTTGGCGGCCCTCGAAAGACATACAGCCCGAGCCGACTTTTGATGACCTTTGAAGATCTATCGCCATGAATTCAAACGATGCTGAGCGTCCGGTCGCGACGCCCGAAGACGCGACTTCTGCTGTCTCTGCGGCTTCCGACGCCGCCGCGGCGGGCGGGGAGCGCCAGACGCGGGAGCGGCGGGCGTTTGCGGCCCTCGAGGAGCAGCGAGCCGCGCGCCGCTGGCGCACGGCCGTTCGCCTCGGGTGGCTGCTGTTTTTCGTCGCCCTGGCCTGGATGTTTTACTCGAATGGGGCGGTTCCCAAGGAGCCGTCGATCGCGCACACCGCAGTGGTCGAGATCAAGGGCGAAATCACCTCCGACGGCGAGGCGAGCGCGGCCCAGGTGGTTGCCGCGATGCGCGACGCGCTCGAAGATTCGGGTTCGCGCGCGCTGGTGCTGCTGATCAATTCGCCCGGCGGTAGCCCCGTGCAAGCGGGCATCATCAACGACGAGATCGCGCGGCTGCGTGCCCAGCACGGCAAGCCGATTTATGCGGTCGTGGAAGAGTCTTGCGCCTCAGCCGCCTATTACATCGCGGCAGCGACCGACCGGATTTATGTGGACAAGGCCAGCATCGTTGGCAGCATCGGCGTCCTCATGGATGGCTTTGGCTTTACCGGCTTGATGGACAAA
Organism: Tibeticola sp.; assembly: GCF_022759015.1. Taxonomy (NCBI): domain Bacteria; kingdom Pseudomonadati; phylum Pseudomonadota; class Betaproteobacteria; order Burkholderiales; family Comamonadaceae; genus Tibeticola; species Tibeticola sp. Next base: position 6,269 of record NZ_JAEMQB010000039.1, read on the forward strand.
CTGGGCATCGAGCGACGGCTGCTGACGGCGGGAAAGAACAAAGGTTTCCTGGATCCGTTCAGTCCGCAGACCGAGGCCCAGCGCGCCCACGCGCAAACGATGCTCGACCAGATTCATGCGCAATTCATCGCAGCCGTGAAAAAAGGGCGCGGGGATCGGCTCAAGGAGCATCCCGACATGTTCAGCGGGCTGTTTTGGACCGGCCAGCAGTCGATCGAATTGGGTCTGGCCGATGCATACGGAACGCTCGACTCCGTCGCCCGTGACGTGGTTCACGCGGAAGACATCGTCGATTACACGCGCCGCGAAAACGTCGCCGAGCGGCTCGTCAAGCGATTTGGCGCCGCGGTGGGTGAGGGCGCGGCTCGGGCGCTTCGGACGGCACCCCCGCTGCGCTGACGAGCCGACCGAGCTATCGCCCGATCGCAAACACCGCGGGCCATTCGGCTGCGACGGCGTCGATCGCCATCGTTCGCCACGCGCTGACCGGCTGGCTGATGATCCGGCCACCCGGCAGCGTGACGCCCCAGGCCACGGCCAGCAGGGTTTGGGGGGCGAGCGTTTGCACCAAGGCCTGCAGCAGGGCGCGGTTGCGATAGGGTGTTTCGATGAACAACTGGGTTTGTCCGGTCTTGATCGCGTAGGCCTCGAGGGCGCGGATGCGCTGCACCCGTTCATCGGGGTTTTGCGGGAGATAACCGATGAAGGCGAAGTTTTGCCCGTTGAGCCCGCTGGCCGCCAGCGCCAGGACTGGCGAGACGGGACCCACGAGCGGAATGACGGGCAGGCCCAGACGGTGCGCGGCGCGGACGACCGCACTGCCGGGATCGGCGATGCCGGGCATGCCGGCTTCGCTGAGCAGTCCCATGTCGGCGCCGGCCCGCGCCGCCTCCAAGAGGCCCGCCGCGTCGTATTCGGCGCCAGCAGCGCCAGAATGATCCCCTTTCTTGTGGGCCAAGCGCGGTAACTCGGTGATGTGCTGCGCTTGCAGGGGGGCGGCCAGCGGCACGATGGCCGAGATGCGCTTCAGGTAGGCCCGAGCCGAACGCGCGTTTTCGCAGATCCAGTGCGTGATCTGCGCGGCAGCCGCCAAGGTGCCGGAGGGCAGGGAGTCTTCGAGCCGGGTGGGTTCCGCACAGCCATGGTCGAGCGGGGCCGGTACCAGGAACAGCCGGCCGAGCCGGGGGGCGGCGGGTTGGCCCACTGCATCGGACGACGACGTTTTCGAGGGCTGGGTCATGGCAGCTGCAGCCCGGCGGCACGCAGGAGTCGGCAGGTTCGGATCAGCGGCAGCCCGACGAGCGCCGTCGGGTCGTCGCTTTCGATGCAGTCGAGCAAGGCGATGCCGAGCCCCTCGCTGCGCGCGCTTCCGGCGCAGTCGTAGGCGGGCTCGGCGGCGAGATAGCGCTCGATCGCCTCGTCGTCGAGCCCATCTGCCTGCGTGCGAAAGCGAACCCGAACCTCCGCGCACTCGGTTTGCGCAAAATCGGCTTCGATGCAGACTACCGCGACGGCGGTGTGAAAGTGGACCCACTGGCCGCGCATCCGCTGCAACTGGGCGCGGGCGCGCTCGTGTGTGCCAGGTTTGCCCAAGGACTCGCCATGCAGATCGGCCACTTGGTCAGAGCCGATGACGATCGCTCGAGGATGGCGCTGGGCCACCGCCTGGGCCTTGGCCAGCGCGAGGCGGGCGGCCAAGCGGGCTGGGGTTTCGCCGGGCAGGGGGCTCTCATCGACCTCGGGAGCGGCGACTTCGAAGGGGATCTGCAAGCGTTCGAGCAAGGCGCGGCGATAGACCGAGGTCGAGCCGAGGATCAGCGGGCGGCGCGCAGGGGCTTGTTGGGGGACGTGCATGCGGCGATTCTCTTACACTCGCCCCATGAAGCCGATCTTCAATCTCAAGCGAGTCGACATCGACGCCTTTGCCCGGCGCGGCGGCACGTTCGAGATCGTGGAGCCCCTCTCAGGCTTTGCGCGTGTGGTCGCCGATGCGGTGGGGGGCGTCGAAGGCTTGTCGGTGCAGGCGCGCGGGCTCGGTGAGGCGCGGCCGCAACTGGGGGGCGGGCCGCAGATCTGGTTGCATCTGCAGCTGCAGGCGGTGGTGCCCTTGCTTTGCCAGCGTTGTCTCGGTCGGGTCGAGATCCCGGTCGAGGTGGATCGGTGGTTCCGCTTTGCGGCCGACGAATCGATCGCCGAGCGGCTCGATGACGAGGTCGAGGAGGATGTCCTGGTGCTGTCGAAGGACTTTGACCTCCATGCGCTGATCGAAGACGAGTTGTTGTTGGCACTGCCGATCGTGCCCAAGCACGAGCAATGCCCGGTCGATGTTCCTTTCGCCGTGGTCGATCCGGACTTCGAGGCGGCGCAGGCCGAGCGGGCGCGGCCATTCGATGTGCTGGCTCAGTGGACGGCGGGGAAAAAGGGGCGGGATTGACCGGGGCTGTGCGGCTCGGGCGCCATGCGGGCCGCCACGTGGCATTGCTGCGGTATAATGAAAGGCTGTCTCGACCTCGGTTTGAGACGTTCGACGCAGGGGTCGGAAACCCTTATGCCTTTGGGCGGTTCCCCAGCCGGCAGGTGTCCTTTGGATTGCTCCCTGCATTCCGTGATTTTTCTCCATTCGACTCAAAGGAGCCAACATGGCTGTCCAGCAAAACAAGAAATCGCCGTCCAAGCGCGGCATGCACCGTTCGCACAACGCGTTGACGGTGCCCGGTATTGCGATCGAGCCGACCACCGGCGAGGTGCATCTGCGCCACCACATCACGCCCAACGGTTTCTACCGGGGCCGCCAGGTGATCAAGCCGAAATCTGAAGCCTGAGCCGTTGGCGCAGGACGAGGCCCGTTGCTACGTAGGTAGCTCGGGCCTTTTTCTTTGTCGGGCGCGACGCCGCCACACACCACCTCTGGCCCATCCGCAATGACGACGAGTTCCCTGACCCTTGCGGTCGATTGCATGGGGGGCGATTTCGGCCCCGAGATCACTTTGCCGGCCTGCCGCCAGTTTTTGGAGCGCCATCCCGATGCGTCGCTGATTCTCGTGGGGCTGCCCGAGGCGCTGGCCAAGATCGACTGGCCGCGCACGCGGGTCGTGACTGCCAGCGAGGTGGTGGCGAGCGACGACCCGGTCGAGGTCGCGCTGCGGCGTAAGCGCGATTCGTCGATGCGCGTGGCGATCGCCCAGGTCAAAGACGGGCAGGCGCAGGCGGCGGTCTCGGCCGGGAACACCGGCGCGCTGATGGCGGTGGCCCGTTATCTGCTCAAGACGCTCGAGGGCATCGATCGTCCGGCGATTGCGACCCAGTTGCCCAACGTGCGCGGTGGGGCGACGACGGTGCTCGATCTCGGGGCGAACGTGGATTGCACGGCGCTGCACCTGTTGCAGTTCGCGGTCATGGGTTCGGCCCTGGTTTCGGTGCTCGATGAGCGTCGCACGGCGCCGTCGGTGGGCTTGCTCAACATCGGCGAAGAGGTGATCAAAGGCAACGAGATGATCAAGCGCGCGGGTGAATTGCTGCGCGCGGCGGGGGAGGCGGGAGACCTCAATTTCATTGGGAACGTCGAGGGCAACGACATTTTCAAGGGAACGGCCGACATCGTGGTGTGCGACGGCTTCGTCGGCAACGTGGCGCTCAAGACCAGCGAAGGGCTTGCCAGCATGATTGCGGAGTTCCTCAAGCAAGAGTTTTCGCGCAACCTTGGGACGAAGCTTGCGGCGGTGGTGGCCTACCCGGTTTTGGCGGCATTCAAGAAGCGGGTCGATCACCGGCGCTACAACGGTGCGGCGCTGCTGGGTCTGCGTGGCTTGGTGTTCAAGAGCCACGGTTCGGCCGATGCGCTGGCGTTCGGCTTTGCGCTGGAGCGGGCGTATGATGCCGCCCGTCACCATTTGCTCGATCGCGTCGAGGCGCGCATCGCCCACGCGGCGCCCTTGCTGGCGCTGGGCGTTGCGGCCCCCGCGGGCGCCAGCACTGCACCCACGAATCCATGAGCCTTTACTCTCGCATCACCGGCACCGGCAGCGCGCTGCCGCCGCGCCGACTCAGCAATGCCGACATGGTCGAGCGTCTCGCTCGGGACGGCATCGAAACTTCGGACGATTGGATCATCGAGCGGACCGGCATCCGCGCGCGCTACTTCGCGGACGAGGGCATGTTCAGCAGCGATTTGGGCGCCGAGGCCGCGCGCCGCGCGATCGATGCCGCGGGCCGCTCACCGGCCGAGGTCGACCTGATCATCGTCGCCACATCGACGCCGGACATGGTGTTTCCTTCGACGGCCACCATCGTTCAGCGCAAATTGGGGATCGCCGGTTGCCCCGCGTTCGACCTGCAGGCGGTCTGCACCGGTTTCATTTATGCGCTGACCGTGGCCGACGCCATGATCCGCTCGGGTTCCGCCCGCTGTGCGCTGGTGATCGGCGCCGAGGTGTTCAGCCGCATTCTCGATTTCAAGGACCGGACGACCTGTGTCTTGTTCGGTGACGGGGCGGGAGCGGTTGTGCTCGAAGCGTCCGAGCGGCCAGGCATCCTGGCCACCGACATCCACGCCGACGGCCGCCATCTCGCCATCCTGTGCGTGCCTGGCCATGTGCAGGGCGGGCAGGTGCTGGGCGACCCCTTGCTGAAGATCGATGGGCCGGCGGTGTTCAAGCTCGCGGTCGGGGTGTTGGAAGAAACGGCCCGCGCGGTGTTGCAGCGCGCAGGCATGGGCTCCGAAGAAGTCGACTGGCTCGTGCCGCACCAAGCGAATGTGCGCATCATGCAAAGTGCTGCGCGCAAGCTCAAGCTGCCGATGGACCGCGTGATCGTGACGGTCGATCAGCACGGCAACACCTCGGCCGCGTCGATTCCGCTTGCGCTCGACGCCGGGGTACGGGACGGGCGTATCCCGAGCGGCCTGAGGGTCTTGCGCGTGGGGGTGGGCGGGGGCTTAACCTGGGGTTCTGTGCTCCTCAAAATGTAGCAACAGGGCGCCGGTTTCTGCCGGCGATCGCCTGATTTCTTCTAAAAATCCGAGAGAGACATGAGTACGTTTGCCTTTGTATTCCCGGGCCAGGGTTCGCAGTCGGTTGGCATGCTCGACGCCTGGGGCGATCACCCGGCGGTGCGCGAGGCCGTGGCCGAGGCTTCGGATGCCTTGGGTGAGGATCTGGCCAAGCTCATCCACGAAGGGCCCAAGGAGGCGCTGGCGCTGACGACCAACACGCAGCCGGTGATGCTGGTGGCGGGTGTGGCTGCCTGGCGCGCCTGGCGTGCCGAGGGCGGTGCCGAGCCCGCTTTGCTGGCCGGGCATTCCTTGGGCGAATACTCGGCTTGGGTGGCGGCCGGGGCGCTGAGCCTGGCGCAGGCGGCGCCGCTCGTGCGTCTGCGCGCCGCAGCCATGCAGGAGGCGGTTCCGGTCGGCACCGGCGCCATGGCGGCGATTCTGGGGCTGCCGGCCGACCAAGTGGTTTCGGGTTGCGCGGCGGTGACGGCCGAGTTCGATCCGGCCTCAGGCGAGCGGGTCGAAGCGGTCAATTTCAACGATCCGATGCAAACGGTGATTGCGGGCACGCGCGCGGCGGTGGAGCGCGCCTGCGAGCACCTCAAGGCGGCCGGTGCCAAGCGGGCGCTGCCGCTGCCGGTTTCGGCGCCGTTTCACTCGAGCCTGATGCGGCCCGCGGCGGAGCGATTGCGCGAGCGGCTCGAACAAACCGAGTTTGCGCCGCCGCGGATCGATGTCATCAACAACGTCGATGTGGCCATCGAGCGCGACCCGGCACGGATTCGTGATGCGCTGTATCGGCAGGCCTTTGGCCCGGTTCGCTGGGTCGAGACGGTGGTGGCGATGAAGGCGCGCGGCGTCTCCACGGTGGTCGAGTGTGGGCCTGGCAAGGTGCTCTCGGGACTGGTCAAGCGGATCGATCCCTCGCTCGAGAGCGGGGCGATCGACGGTCCGGCGACCTTGGCCGAATGGAAGTCGCGGCTGGCTTGAGGCCAGTCGCTGTCTGGAATGTCCTCTCAGAAGAAAGCATCGACGATGTTGCAAGAGCGAATGGAAGGCCAAGTGGCCTTGGTTACGGGCGCCAGTCGGGGGATCGGCGCGGCCATTGCCCGCCAACTGGCGGAACAGGGTTTTCGGGTCATCGGCACCGCCACGACCGAGGAGGGGGCGATGCGGATTTCGGCAGCGCTCGGCTCGGATTCGGGTTCGCGGGGGGTGCGGCTCGATGTGAACGACGCACCGGCGGTCGAGGCGCTGGTCGAGAGCATCGTGAAGGAGCACGGTGGTTTGCAGGTGCTCGTCAACAACGCCGGGATCACCCGGGATATGCTGGCGATGCGGCTCAAGGACGAAGATTGGGATGCGGTGCTCGACACCAACCTCAAGGCCGTGTTTCGCCTCAGCCGCGCCGTGATCCGCCCGATGATGAAGCAGCGCTACGGGCGCATCATCAACATCACGAGCGTGGTCGGGGCCTCGGGCAACCCGGGGCAGGCCAACTACGCCGCGGCCAAAGCCGGGGTGGCCGGGATGAGCCGGGCGCTGGCGCGTGAGCTCGGCAGCCGTGGCATCACCGTCAACTGCGTGGCGCCGGGCTTCATCGAGACGGACATGACGGCTGCGCTCTCGGAAGAGCAACAGAAAGCGTTGCTGAGCCAAATCCCGCTGGGCCACCTGGGCCGGCCGCAGGACATCGCCCACGCCGTCGCGTTTCTTGCGAGTCCCCAGGCGGGCTACATCACGGGCCAGGAGATCCACGTCAACGGTGGGATGTACATGGCCTGAGAGGCTGAGAGGGAATGGGTCATGCCCGCTTTGACGCCCCAAAACACGCCAGAGGGCGTTGCAAATGCGCGCCGTAGCCCGAGCTACGGCTGTGCTTTGCGCCTACTCGGGCGCGTTTTGGGGCGCCCCTTCGGGCA
>NZ_JAEMQB010000179.1:0-23453 GCF_022759015.1 Tibeticola sp.
CGCGAGCGCGCCCAGCTCGGCCGCCAGCGCCTCGTTGCGCGCGGCATCGACGTCGAGGAGCACGAGCTGCGCGCCCTCGCGCGCGAAGCGGCGCGCACAGGCCGCGCCTATGCCTTGCGCCGCGCCGGTGATGAGCACGACGCGGCCCTGCAGACCGAAACAGATGGACGAAGAAGCAGAGGGGTGGGGGGCTGTTTGATCCATGCGGTCATGGTAGGGCAACGCTGAACCAGTCCTTCGCGCGTCGCGCCCGCGGGGCGTGCATGCGAACATCCACACTTTGATTCACGACGGAGACCTGCCCATGCCCCAAATCACCCGCACCGTGCTCTACACCGATGTCGACGGCCGCGCGCGCTTTCGCGACGAGATCATCGAACTGTGCGCAGGCAGCCCCGCGGCGGCGCTATCGCCCTTGGCGCCCTCGGGCGGCTACCAATGGCGCTGGAGCCCTGCGGGCTTCGAGAGCCGCTTTCACTGCACCGAGTACCCGCAGTGGCTGATCGTGCTGCGCGGGCGCATGGAGATCGGCCTGCAGGACGGCAGCACGCGCATCTTCGGCCCCGGGGAGAGCTTTCTTTCAGCCGACTTGCTGCCCGAGGGGGCTGTGTTCGACCCGAACGTGCACGGCCACCGCAGCCGCGCGCTCGACGACGCGCCGCTCGAGACCTTGTTCGTGCGGGTTTGACGCGCGGCGCGCTCAGCGCCCGAACCGTGGCGCGCTGTTGCCGCTGCGGTTGGCGCCGCCGCCGGAACGCTTGCCGGCGAAGCCGCTGCGACGGCCACGACCGGCACCGCCGGCCATGCTGTCGATGCTGGTGCGCATCGGGTCGGGCTGGCCGGATGCGTCAACCGCGGGGCGGCGCGGGGCATTGCGCGTGCCATGCAGGTTGGTGCGCAGCGGATCGACGTTGCGCGGCAGCTCATCGGGTGCGAATTCGCTGCCGTATTCGTCGTCGCGGGGCTCTGTGCGGCCTGCGCGTGGCTGGCTGGCGTTGGGGTTCGGGCCTTTGCGGCCGGCTTGGCCACGGTCGGCCGGTCGGCCGGCGCGGGCAGCGGATGCTTCGGGTCGCACGGCTCGGGGCTGCGCGCCGCCGTCGCTCCGACCGGCGCGGCCGCCCGCGTTGCCGCCACCGCCGCGCTGGCCCTTGCCCTCGCGCAGGCGTTGCGTCATCTCGGCCCGCGCGGCTTTGGCCGCGGCGGCCATGACCTCGCGGCTCGGAGGCTTGCCCGCACCGCCCCAGAGGGTTTGCCGCCCCATGGCGATGGGTTCGGCCTTTTCGCCGGGTTCGGGACCGAAGCCCTCGATGAACTCCACCGGAATTTCCTGCTTGGTGAAGCGCTCGATGTCCATCATGAAGCCTTCTTCGTCGAGGCTCACGAGGCTGACCGCTTCGCCGGTGGCGCCGGCGCGGCCGGTGCGGCCGATGCGGTGCACATAGTCTTCGCTGACATTGGGGATGTCGTAGTTCACCACATGCGGCAGGTCTTCGATGTCGATGCCGCGCGCGGCGATGTCGGTCGCCACCAGGGCGCGGATCTCCCCGCTCTTGAAGCCGGCAAGCGCCTGCGTGCGCGCGCTCTGGCTTTTGTTGCCGTGCAGCGCCATCGCGGTGATGCCGTTCTTGTTGAGAAAGTCGGCCACATGGTTGGCGCCGAATTTGGTGCGGGTGAACACCAGCACCTGGCTCCAGTTCTTGCTCTGGATGATGTGCGCGAGCAAGGCTTTTTTCTTGTTGCGGCCGACCGGGTGGATGACTTGACGGATGCGCTGCACGGTGGTGTTGCGCGGCGTGACCTGCACGCTTTGCGGGTTCTTGAGCAAGCCGTTGGCGAGCTCGCGGATTTCATCGCTGAAGGTGGCCGAGAACAGCAGGCTTTGCTTGTCACGCGGCACCAGCGCGAGCACCTTCTTCACGTCATGGATGAAGCCCATGTCGAGCATGCGGTCGGCTTCGTCGAGTACGAGCATCTGCACGCCGGAGAGGTCGAGGAAGCCCTGCTGCTGAAGGTCGAGCAGCCGGCCCGGGGTCGCGACGAGGATGTCGACGCCGCGCTTCATGGCGTTGATCTGCGGGTTCATGCCCACGCCGCCAAAGACGACGGCGGAGCTCAGGTCGAGGTATTTGCCGTAGGTGCGCACCGATTCCTCGACCTGGGCGGCGAGTTCGCGTGTCGGGGTGAGGACGAGCCCGCGGATCGACGTGCCGCCGAACTTGTTTTTCTTGCGCTCGCCGCGCGAGAGGATGTCGAGCATCGGCAGCGTGAACGCAGCCGTCTTGCCGGTGCCGGTCTGGGCGCCGCCGAGCAGGTCATGGCCGGCGAGGATGAGCGGGATGGCCTGGGCCTGGATCGGCGTGGGGGTTTCGTAGCCTTGCTCCTGCACGGCCTTGACGATGGCCGGAGCCAGTTGGAGATCTTCAAATTTCATAAGGATGCGCCCGTCCTGGGCGCTTGGAACATCGGCCTGTTCCGGCATGCGGGGCATGTCGGGCCAGTCAAGGTCGATGGACTTCGGGGGGTGGGAGCCGCAAGGCGCGATGGGCCTCGTTCGTCCCCAGCAACGTGCTGATGTGCGGATAACTGGGTGCCGCAACAAGCCGTATTGTCGCATGCTGGGATAATTGACGCATGGGCGCTGTGCATTCCTGCAACAGGCGCCGCTTTTTTTGGAAGTCAAACAATGGCCCAGTACGTCTTTTCCATGAATCGCCTCGGCAAGATCGTTCCGCCGAAGCGCCAGATTCTCAAGGACATTTCTCTCAGCTTTTTCCCGGGCGCCAAGATCGGGGTGCTCGGCCTCAACGGCTCGGGCAAGTCCACGCTGCTCAAGATCATGGCCGGGGTGGACAAGGAATACGAGGGCGAGGCGATCCCGATGCCCGGCCTCAAGATCGGATACCTGCCGCAGGAGCCACAACTCGACCCCCAGCAGACCGTGCGTGAGGCGGTCGAGGGCGGTATGGGCGAGATTTTGCAGGCCAAGCAGCGGCTCGAAGAGGTGTACGCCGCCTATGCCGAGCCTGACGCCGACTTCGACGCGCTCGCCGCCGAGCAAGCGCGGCTCGAAGCCATTTTGGCAACTGCCGGCGACGGCTCCGAGCATCAGCTCGAAATCGCGGCCGATGCCTTGCGCCTGCCGCCCTGGGATGCGGTGATCCAGAACCTCTCCGGCGGCGAGAAGCGCCGCGTGGCCTTGTGCCGGCTGCTGCTGTCCAAGCCCGACATGCTGCTGCTCGATGAACCGACCAACCACCTCGACGCCGAATCGGTGGAGTGGCTCGAACAATTCCTGCAGCGTTTCCCGGGCACCGTCGTGGCCGTCACCCACGACCGCTACTTCCTCGACAACGCGGCCGAGTGGATCCTCGAACTCGACCGCGGGCACGGCATTCCTTGGAAGGGCAACTATTCGAGCTGGCTCGAGCAAAAAGAGGCGCGGCTCGAGCAGGAGCAGCGCAGCGAGGACGCCCGCGTGAAGGCCATGAAGAAGGAATTGGAGTGGGTGCGGCAGAACCCCAAGGGTCGGCAGGCCAAGAGCAAGGCGCGTCTGGCTCGTTTCGAAGAGCTCTCCGACTACGAATACCAAAAGCGCAACGAAACGCAGGAAATCTTCATTCCCGTGGCCGACCGCCTGGGCAATCAGGTCATCGAGTTCAAGAACGTCAGCAAGTCCTTCGGCGACCGGCTGCTGATCGACAACCTGTCGTTCAGCGTGCCGCCCGGGGCCATCGTCGGCATCATCGGGCCCAACGGCGCGGGCAAGTCCACGCTGTTCAAGATGATTGCAGGCAAAGAGCAGCCCGACAGCGGCGAAGTGGTGATCGGCTCGACGGTCAAGCTCGCCTACGTCGACCAATCGCGCGACGCGCTCAGCGCCGACAAGACCGTCTGGGAAGACATTTCCGGCGGGCTCGACATCCTCACCGTCGGCAAGTTCCAGATGGCCAGCCGCGCCTACTGCGGCCGCTTCAATTTCAACGGCGGTGACCAGCAAAAGAAGGTCGGCACGCTCTCGGGCGGCGAGCGCGGCCGGCTGCACCTGGCCAAGACCTTGATCGCCGGCGGCAACGTGCTGCTGCTCGACGAACCCTCGAACGACCTCGACGTGGAAACCCTGCGCGCGCTCGAAGATGCGCTGCTCGAGTTCGCGGGCTCCATCCTCGTCATCAGCCACGACCGCTGGTTCCTCGACCGCATCGCGACGCACATCCTCGCCGCCGAGGGCGACAGCCAGTGGGTGTTCTTCGACGGCAACTACCAGGAATACGAAGCCGACAAAAAGCGGCGCCTCGGTGAAGAGGGCGCGCGCCCGCACCGCGTGCGCTACAAGGCGCTCAAGTAAGCGGCGACGGTGCAAGCGGCGCGGCGCGGGGGCTGCGCAAGCGGCGGCTTTCCTGCAATACTCGCGCCGATGAATAAGCCCGCCGCTCTACCTCGCATCGGGTTGATCGACCCGATGGCCGCGCGCAAGCCGACGGTGTCGGCCTGCCTCGAGATGGCCTTGGCGCAGGCGCCGGGTTTGATCGACCAGGTGCTCGACGGCCTGCTGCTGGCGCTGACCGCGGGGAGCAAGGGCGCAGCCCCGGATGCCCCGCGGCCCGCGCTCTTGCCGGCCATCCGGCAGCTCGTCGAACGGCGTGACTCGTTGCGCAAGGCCTTCACGGGCCAGCTGCGCATTCTTTCCTTTGGCGGCGGCTCGAGCGATCGGGTGCACACGACCGTGCGGTTCGATGAGCTGCAGTTTTTCGATGCGCGAGCGCTCGATGAGAGCATCGAACTCGCGCGCGTGCAGCGCGATGTCGAGGTCGCGGTCAGCGACGTGCGCCCCCGCTTCGATGCGCTGATGAGCAGCGTCATGGGCTGGATCAGCGTGCAGCCTACGATCAACCCCTTGCGCCCCGAGATTTGGGCCCAGGCCTACCGCGATGCGTTTGCGGCGCATTTGCCGGTGCCCGAACTCCGCTCCGAGCTGTTGGCGGTGTCGTCCGGGCGTTTCGCCGCGGGCGTGCGGCAGCTCTATCGCGAGCTTTCCGAGTGGATGGCCGCGCACCAGGTCGAACCCGCGGTGACCGAGCGCACGGCGCTGGCGACGGCCGCGGCTGGCGCTGCCGCGGCGACGGATGCCCCTGCGAGTGAGGCCGCACGGACCGTGCTGACGCTCGAGCGCTTGCGGCGGCTGTTCAACGCCGACGTGGGGGACTTGCTGCGGGGGCCGAACCTGGTTGCGCCGGCAGGGGACTTCTTGCACACCGTGCCCGCATGCGTCGTCTCGCTGCAGGACATGAAGCAGGTCGAGGCGATGATTGCTCGACTCGAAGCACAGCGCAGCGCCAAGGGCGGCGCCCGCGCGGCACGGCAGCAGGCCGATGCCTTGCGCCGCCGACCGCTCGAAGGACGGGCGCTGGCGCAGCAAATCGGCGAGGAAGTCGGCCGCCTCATGGTGGAAAACCTGCTGGCCGATGAGCGACTGCTGCCGCCGCTTCGGGATCAGTTGCGGCGGCTCGAACCCATGCTCGTGTCTTTGGCACGCTCGGACATGCGGTTTTTCAGCGAAGCGCATCACCCGGCGCGGCAGTGGCTCGATCAGGTCACCGACCGCAGCCTCGCCTTCCCGACCGCGGAGGATCCGGGCTTCGATGCGTTTCTGGCCTCGGTCGAGGAGGGGGTCGAGGCCTTGTTGCGCAACCCCGCAGGCGGCGCCGATGCGTTCACGCGGGCGCTGGCCATCCTGAAAGCACACTGGGCCGAGGCCGATCGCCAGCTGCTGCAACAGCGTGAGGAGGCGGCGCGTGCACTGTTGCACATCGAGCAGCGCAACCTGCTCGCACAGCGCCTGGTCGAGCAATGGTCGACGCGCCTGGCCGACAAGCCCGTGCCGGCGCTGGTGCGCGGATTCATTCTCGGGCCCTGGGCTCAGGTGGTCGCCGAGGCGCAGCTGCGCGGCGTGGCCGACGAGGCTTCGGTGCGCGCGTACCAGGCGGTGATCGAGCCACTGGTCTGGAGCGTGCAGCCGCGGCTGGCGCGGCGCAATCCGGCGCATCTGGTGAAGATCATTCCGGGCTTGCTGGCGACCTTGCGCAGCGGGCTCGAACTGCTCGGACGCTCGCCCGAGCAGATCGGGCTGTTTTTCGATGCGCTGATTGCCTGCCATGAGGAGGTCTTGCGCGAGGCCCGGGCGCGGCGGGAGGCAGCGATCGCCGCGGGGCTGGCGGTCGGGGATGAGCTCGAAGGCGTCTCGGCCGAGGAAGCCGAAGCCTCGGGCGATGCGGCGCAAGCCGGCGCGACGCTGGCCGAGGCCGCAGCCGTCATGCCGGCCGATACCCCCTGGCTGGCCGAGAACGAAACCGAGCATTTCGGCTACATCGAGGCCGACGCCGTGCTTCCGGTCGACCCCGAGTCGCCCGAGGTTCCGTGGGATGCACGCGCGCAGGCCGAGGCCGCGAGCGATGCGATCGCCGAAGGCGCCTGGGTCGAGCTCCTGCTCGATGGCCAGTGGACGCGGCTCAAGCTCACGTGGAGCAGCCCGCATCGAACGCTGTTCATGTTTACCTCGAGCCGGGGCCGGGCGCACTCGATGTCGCGCCGCTCGATGGCGCGCTTGCTCGCCAGCGGCATGATCCGCATCGTTTCGGCCGGACTGATGGTCGACGGAGCGCTCGACGCCGTCGCTCAGCAGGCGTTGCGCAACAGCTTGGGGCAACGCTGAACCCATTCCCGCGATGGTGCGCGCCCGGCCGCAGCCGGGATACGGCCCGAAGGTAGAGCGCTGCCGCGCAGCGTCAGCGCCGAGGCACTTCGAAGTCGGATGCGGCGGGCAGCCACAGTCCGCCCACCTCCAGGCCGCGTGCGGCGCGCACGGCGCGCACGGTGGCGCGGGCCACCACCTCGGCGGCCATGACGCACAACACCGTCATGCCGGGCGCATCGCTGCGGCGGGGTGCCCCACCGGTGGCCAGGACGAACAAGGTGTCGCCGTCGGAGAGGGTGTGCACCGGGTCGATGCTGCGCGCCAGGCCGTCGTGGCCGATCTGCGCGAGGCGACGGGCTTGCGCTTTGTCGAGTCGGGCATCGGTGGCAATCACCCCGATCGTGGTTTGGGTGCCCGCGAGGATGGGCAGCGGCGGCTCGCCCGCGAGCAGCGCGCGCCGCGTATCGACGAACCCCGTGCCGTCGGCGCCGCGCGCGCCGGCGACCAGCTGGCCGCTGTCGGGGTCGCGCACGTCACCGAGCGCATTGCAGGCGACGAGAGCACCCACCGTCACGCCGCCGATCGTGATCGAGGCGCTGCCGATGCCGCCTTTCATGGCGCGCGCCATGCCGAACATCTTGCCGACGGTGGCGCCTGCCCCGGCACCGACGTTGCCTTGGGCGACGGGTGCGCGGCTCGCGGCGGCGCAGGCGGCTGCCCCCGCAGCCGCGTCGGGGCGGATGCGGGCGTCGCCGAGGCCGAGGTCGAACAGCACGGCGGCGGGCACGATCGGCACGCGCGCTGCGCCTACTTCGAGGCCGATGCCGTGGGATTCGAGCCAGCGCATCACCCCCGTGGCGGCATCGAGCCCATAGGCGCTGCCGCCCGAGAGCAGCACGGCATGCACGACGCCCACGGTGTTGCCCGGTTCGAGCAGGTCGGTCTCGCGCGTGCCGGGGGCGGCGCCGCGCACATCGACGCCGCCGACTGCGCCCTCGCGCGCGAGCACCACGGTGCAGCCGGTGGGCCGGCGCGGGTCGGTGAAGTGGCCGACCTCGATGCCGGCGACGTCGGTGAGGCTGTCGGCGGGGGCGGGGCCGGTCATCGCCGTGGCACTCGCGGGCTTCAGCGCTTCTCGATGGCGGTGACGGTGAGCTGCCCGCCCTCGCGCTGGGCCTTGAAGCGCACCGCCTGGCCTACCCCAAGCCCTTGCAGCAGCGCGGGGTCGGCAACGCGAAAAACCATGGTCATGCCCATCATCTGCAGATGCGGCATGTCGGCATGGCGCAGCGTGATCTTGCCCGCCGCGGCGTCGATTTTGCGCACCTCGCCCTCGGTCCAGGGCGATTCGGCGGCGGCCGGAGCCTGCGCGGATGCCGCCGTGGCGTGGTGGTGGCCCATTGGCATGCTTTCCGCAGAAAAAGCGGCCGATGTCACTGTCAAAAGGGACAGGATTGCTATGGTTTTGATATCCGTTTGCGGGGTCATGTCAGCTCCTTTGAGGTTTGATGGTGCAGGGTTCGATGGGGATCGTCAGTGGTGTGCGTGGCCGCCGGGCTTGTGCGCTTGGGCGTTGGCAGGGGCAGCGGGCCCGGGGGCGGCTGGAGCGGGCGGGGGCGGCTCTGTGGGCGTAACCCATTCGCGCGCCTGGGTGCCTGGCGGTTGGCGGTAGGGGCCGGGGTCGCTGTAGTCGCCCGGCTTCTGATCGGCGCGCACCTTGAGCACGCTGAACATGCCGCCCATCTCCAGCGGACCAAAGGGGCCGACTCCGGTCATCATCGGGAAGGTGTTGTCGGGCAGCGGCATTTCCATGCTGCCCATCTCCGCCATGCCTTTGTCGCCCATGGCCATGTAGTCGGGCACGAGCTTGCGGATGCGCTCGACGAGATCGGTCTGATCGACGCCGATCATCGTCGGCACGTTGTGACCCATGGCGCCCATGGTGTGGTGGCTCTTGTGGCAGTGGAAGGCCCAGTCGCCGGGCTCGTCGGCGATGAGCTCGATCTGCCGCATTTGCCCCACGGCGACGTCGGTGGTGACCTCGGGCCAGCGGGCGCTTCGGGGTACCGGGCCGCCGTCGGTGCCGGTCACTTCGAATTCGTGGCCGTGCAGGTGGATGGGGTGGTTGGTCATGGTGAGGTTGCCGATGCGGATGCGCACCCGGTCGCCGAGCCGCGCCACCAGCGGGCTGATGGCTGGAAAGACGCGGCTGTTCCAGCTCCAGATGTTGAAGTCGAGCATGGTGTTGACTTGTGGCGTCGCGCTGCCGGGCTCGACCGCGAAGGCGTTGAGCAGGAAGGCGTAGTCGCGGTCGACCTCGGCGATCAGCGGATGGCGACCCTTGGGGTGGGTGATCCACAAGCCCATCATGCCCATGGCCATCTGCACCATCTCGTCGGCGTGCGGGTGGTACATGAAGGTGCCGGGGCGGCGCGCCACGAATTCATAGACGAAGGTTTTGCCCGGTTCGATGTGCGGTTGCGTGAGGCCGCCGACGCCGTCCATGCCGTTGGGCAGGCGCTGGCCGTGCCAGTGCACGGTGGTGTGTTCGGGCAGGCGGTTGGTGACGAAGATGCGCACCCGGTCGCCTTCGACGACTTCGATGGTCGGCCCCGGCGACTGGCCGTTGTAGCCCCACATGTTGACGCGAAAGCCCGGCGCCATTTCGCGCACCACGGGCTCGGCGACGAGGTGGAATTCCTTGACGCCGTCTTTCATGCGCCAGGGCAGGGTCCAGCCGTTGAGCGTGACCACGGGGCGGTATGGACGACCGTTGGGGGGAAAGAGCGGCCCAGCCGTCTCGGCGCTGGTTTGCGTCGGCGGCTCGGGCAGGGCGGCCAGCGCCGCGCGGTGGACGGCCGTGGCGGCGACCGCGAGGCCGGCACCCTGGGCCATTCGAGTCAGAAGCTGTCTGCGTTGCATGGTCAATGTCCTTGCGGGGTAGGGGTCGCGGACGCGGCGGTGGGCGCGGCGTCGCTGGGGCGTTCGAGCCCACGGGGCGAGGTGCCGGTGAGGGCGAGTTGCAGTTCGGTGTCGGCGAACCAGAAGTCGCGCTCAGCGGCGATGGCCGAGGCCACGGCGGCAGACTGCGCGGCGGCCTGCGTCAGCACATCCCAAGGGCTGGTGAGCATGCCGTTGTAGCGCAGCAGGGTTTCCTCACTGAGCCGCTGGCGCAGTGGCACGAGCTCGTCGCGCCAGTGGCGGGCTGCCTGGTGCGCACGCTGCCACTGCGCCCAGGCGGTGCGTGCTTCCGTGCGGGCGCGCTCGGCGACCTCGCGCAGCTCGGCGCTCGCGCGGGCCAGCTCGGCTTGGGCGCGTGCGTTGCGGGCGCCGCCGGCGTCGAACAGCGGCAGGGAAAGCTCCAGCTCGACGCCGCGCTGGGTCGTGCGGCCGGCCGGGTCGCTGATGCGGTTGCGCTCGACGCCGAGCGTCAGCGTGTCGAGGGCTCCGGTGCTGCGGGTCGCGCCCAGCGCCTCGGCGCGTTGCTGTGCCTGTTCGCGCGCGGCGCGCAGGTCCAGCCGCTCGGCGAGGGCCCGCCGTTCGGCAGCGGCCGCGTCGAGCGGCAGCTGGGCCGGCAGATCGGGTAGGCGTTCGGGCAGCCGGATGCGCTCGGGCGCGTCGGCAAGCCCGATCGCCCGCACGAGCCGCTCCCGGGCGAGGCCGGCGGCGTGCTCGGCCGCCAGGCTGCGCTGGCGCGCTTCGGCTAGAGCGAGTTCGGCTTGCCCGAGCTGCCACGCGCTCCAGTTGCCGGCGCGGACCATGCGTCGGCCCAGCTCCACGCCGAGTTCGGCGGCTTCCTGCGCCGCAGCGGTCTGGCGCGCCATCAAGGCGGCGGCCACTGCGTCGACCCAGGCGTTGCGCGCCTGCGCCGCGAGCAGCAGCACGCGCTGGGCGGCTTGCCAGCGGGCGGCGGCCTCGGCGCGCTCGGCGGCGCGCTGCCGCCAGGGCAGTGTCACCAGGCCCAAGAGGTCGAAACGCAAGGCCCGGTCGAGCTCGCGCGCGTCGCCCTCGCGCAAGCGCGCCAGCACCAGCTGCGGGTTGGGCAGTTGCGCGTCCAGCCGTGCCTCGGCTTGGCTCAGTTGCAGCTCGGCGAGCAGGGTTTGCATTTGCGGGTGCCGCAACAGCGCGATGCGCACCGCGCTGGCGTCGCTGAGCGGCTCGGCCAGCCACGCATCGATGCGCGCATCGACCGGTGCTGCAGCGGCGGTTGCCCCGACGCTGTCGGGCAGCGGTGAGAGGTCAGCCGCGCCGACGGCGAGCGACCCGGTGCGCCCAGCGATCGCCTCGGCCACGGTTTGCTGCGGGGGCACGCCCGGCGTGCTGGCGCAGCCCGCGAGGACGCACGCAGCCAGCAGCGGCGTCCAGCGCCCCCCTGGAGAGAGATTTTTGAATGAAAACATCGTATTCCCGGCGTGAAACGGACATCGAGTGCTATGAAAAATGAATCTCAAAGCACGGGCTTAGGGCAACGCTGAATAAGTTCCCGCGATGGCGCGCGCCCGGCCGCGGGATGGGATGCGAGGCGCAAACCGCAGCCATAGCCGCAGCTATGGCGAGGATTTGCAACGACGCAGACCGCCCGCAGCCGGGATGCGCGACGCGCGAGGGACTTGTTCAGCGTTGCCTTAGACGTCACGGCCGCGCGCTTGGGCGTGGCCTCGTGCGTCAGCACATGGGGAATGCAGCGATGGG
This sequence comes from Tibeticola sp., assembly GCF_022759015.1. Classification (NCBI taxonomy): domain Bacteria; kingdom Pseudomonadati; phylum Pseudomonadota; class Betaproteobacteria; order Burkholderiales; family Comamonadaceae; genus Tibeticola; species Tibeticola sp. The sequence continues at coordinate 11,384 of NZ_JAEMQB010000179.1, forward strand.
CGGGCGCAGGTCGGGGGCGTGGTGCAGCGCCAGCCCGTGCGGCAGGCGCGCTGAGGGCGGGGCGGTGGGCAGGCGCAGGGCCGCCAGTGCGGGCGTGTCCGGCGCGGCGCAGCTGCCGTGGCAGATGTCGCAGAGCGTGCAGGGCGCGGCATGGCCGTCTGCGTGGCCTTTGGAGGCTTCCGTCCGGTCGGCTTGAGGGGCAGACGATCCGTCCTCGCTGGACGCCGCGCCTGCGGCGGCGTGCATGGGGCAGTCGGACATTTCAGCGCTCGAAGCCAAGCCCCCAGCGGTGGCGCTCATCGGCGCCGAGCCCATGCGCAGCATTTCGAAGGCCATGGCGTCGCCGACCCAGCCGCGCCAGGGCAGCAGCGCGACGAGCAGCAGCAAGAACCAGGAACGCCGAAGCACAGCCATGGCTGGCATCATAAGGCTCATGGTGAACTTCGTGCTCGACCACGCGTTCTCGTTGCATGGCCTGTTGGCGTTGCTGGGGCTGGGCGTCTATGCGACCGGCTCGCGCACCTTGCACCAGCGGCGCCACCCGTCGGCGGCCGTGGCTTGGGTGCTGGCGCTGGTGCTGATGCCCTATGTGGCACTGCCGCTGTATTTGCTGTTTGGCAACCGCAAGATGGTGCGGCGGCGTGAGCGGGCGGAGCTGGCTGCCGCGAAGGGCTCGAGTGGGGCGGCGCGGACCGGGCCGCTCGAGCCGCTCGCGGCCGCGCTCGGCCTGCCGCCACCGGCGTGTTATGCGCGGCTGCAGATCCATGAGGACGGCGCCGCTGCGGCCGAGGCTTTGCATGCCGGCATTGCGCGCGCGCAACGCGAGGTGCTGCTCAGCACCTTCCTCTACGGTCGAGACGCCTTCGGTGAGGCTCTGGCCGAGGCCCTGGCCGAACGCGTGGCCGCGGGGGTGCGCGTGCGGTTGCTGATCGATGGCGTGGGGGCGTGGCTGGGCGGCCATCCGGATCTGCGGCGGCTCGAGGCGCGCGGCATCGAGGTGCGGCTTTTCGTGCCGCCCTTGCGTTCTGGTCTGCGCGGGCGCACCAATTTGCGCAACCACCGCAAGAAGGTCATCGTCGACGGCCATTGGCTCTGGAGCGGTGGGCGCAACCTCGCTGCCGAATACTTCACCGGCGATGCCCACCGCGCGGCCTGGCTGGATCTGAGCTTCGACCTCGAGGGCGAAGCCGCCGGGCAAGCGCGGGCCTTGTTCGAGCGGGACTGGGCCTTCGCCCAAGGCCAGGAGCCGCCACCCCCGATGCCCCGCGACGCCCAGGCGCCTGACCCGATACAGGGCGGAGGTGTTGTTCAGCCTTGCCCGAAGCTGCAACTCATCCCGAGCGGCCCGGACCAGGCCGACGACACCTTGTTTGCCCTTCTGGTGTCGAGCTTCTTCAACGCACGCGAGCGCATCGTCGCAGTCACGCCGTATTTCGTGCCCGACGAAACTTTGCTGCTGGCGCTCACGCTCGCGGCGCGCCGGGGTGTGCGGGTCACGCTGGTGCTGCCCAAGCGGTCCAACCACCGGCTGGCCGATCTGGCCCGCCACCGCGCGCTGCGCGAACTCGCCGCCGCCGGTGTCGAGGTGCGCTTGCTGCCGCGCATGGTGCATGCGAAGGCTGTGGTCGTCGACGAGGCGCTGGCCTTCGCCGGTTCGGCCAACCTCGACGAGCGCAGCCTGTTTTTGAATTTCGAGCTGATGTTCGCCTGGGATGAACCCGACGATGTACGGCGCTTTGCGGCCTGGATCGAGCGCCAGGCTGTCGGCGCGCACCCCTACCACCCACGGCACCCGACGCTGATGCGCGAAGTGGCCGAAGGCCTGCTGCTCTGGCTGGCCTTCCAGTTGTAAGCCGTGCGATGCGCCATGCGCCGCGCTGCAGCGGGTCGCGCGGGCGACAAAAGCGGCGGAGCGCTCGCGCCTAGGATCGTCCTTCGTTGCCCGAGGAGCCCCGATGCCGATCCCGACGCCCCCGCTGCGCCCGCACCACCATCACTGGCCCGCGCGGCTGCCGCGGACCATCACGCCGCCGGCCACTTCGCTTTGGGCCAATCTGGACATCAGTGCGCGGCGCTACCCGCACAAGCCGGCGCTGGCGTTCTTTGGGCGCACGTTCTCGTATGCAGCGCTGCACGCCGCGGTCGAGGCGCTGGCAGGATGGCTCGTGGCGCAGGGCGTGGCCCCGGGCGACCGTGTGCTGCTGTGTCTGCAAAACAGTCCGCAGTTGGTGATTGCGCACTTCGCCATCCTGCGCGCCAACGCGGTCGTGGTGCCGGTCAATCCAATGAATCGGTCCGAGGAACTGCAGCATTTCATCCGCGACCCCGGCGCCCGCGTGGCCATCACCAGTGCCGACCTCGCGGCTGAGTTCGCCGCTGCAAGCGAGGCCTTGCCCGAAGCCCAACGGCTCGCCCATCTCCTGGTAACCCGCTATCTGGACGCATTTGACCCCGATGCCGAGGAGTCTGACCCGGTGCCTGCGGCTTGGGCACCCTGGCTGCTCGCCGACGCTGCGCTGCCCCGGCTTGCCGGTGGCGTCGTGCATCGCTGGCCGGATGCGCTCGGCGCGGCGTCGTCGGCGCCGGTGCACATTGCCGGTCCGGGCGATCTCGCGCTGCTGCCCTACACCAGTGGCACCACGGGTTTGCCCAAAGGCTGCATGCACACGCACGCGAGCATCATGCACAACGCCGTGGCCAGCACGCTTTGGGGCAACGGCAGTTCCGAGAACGTGACATTGGCAGTCGCGCCGATGTTTCATGTGACCGGCATGGTGAGCGTGATGCACGCGGCGATTTACATGGGCGCCACGCTGGTGCTGATGCCGCGCTGGGACCGTGACCTCGCTGGCCGCTTGATTTCCCGCTGGCGCGTCAGTCACTGGACCAACATACCGACGATGGTCATCGACCTGCTCGCGAGCCCCAACTTTGCGCAGTTCGACCTCTCGAGCCTCATCTACATCGGCGGGGGCGGCGCGGCTATGCCGCAGGCGGTGGCGCAGCGTTTGCTCGAGCAATTTGGGCTGCGCTACGTCGAGGGCTATGGCCTCACCGAAACCGGCGGCCCCTCGCACTCCAACCCGCCCGACCGGCCCAAGCAGCAGTGCCTGGGCGTGCCCTTTCTCAGCACCGACGCGCGGGTGGTCGACCCCGACACGCTGCAGGAACTGCCCGCCGGCGAAGCCGGCGAAATCCTCATCCATGGCCCGCAGGTGTTTCAGGGCTATTGGAAGCAGGCCAACGCCACGGCCGAGGCCTTCGTCGTGCGGGACGGCAAGCGCTTTTTCCGTTCCGGCGACTTGGGGCGTGTCGATGAGGAAGGCTATTTCTTCATGACCGACCGCTTGAAGCGCATGATCAACGCCTCGGGCTTCAAGGTCTGGCCGGCCGAGGTCGAAGCGCTGATGTTTCGCCACCCGGCGGTTGCCGAAGCCTGCGTCATCGGCGCCCGTGACGCCTACCGCGGCGAAACCGTCAAGGCGGTCGTGGTGTTGCGCGCCGACTGGCGCGGCCGCATCAGCGAGCGGGAACTCATCGACTGGTGCCATGCGCACATGGCCGCCTACAAGGCGCCGCGCCTGGTGCAGTTCGTCGAGGCGCTGCCCAAGAGCGGCGCGGGCAAGGTGATGTGGCGCGCGCTGCAAGAGGCCGAGTGGGCCAATTTTGAGGCTTGATCGTTCAATGCCGGCGTCAAACGGTCGGGTCTTGCTATTAAAAAGAGACTTTTCGGTACACCCCCCGCGCTTCGGTATCATGGCCCGGCATGTGCCTCTTCGACCGATCCCATGGCCAAACTCAGCGCACTCGCTGAGCCGCAAGCTGCGCCCGCCTACGGCAAGCCGCTGCAGGGCTGGCGCTTGCGGCTCTACACCATCATTTTCGAGGCCGATACCCGCGCGGGCCAGTGGTTCGACCGCGCGCTGATTGCGCTGATTCTGTCCAGCGTTGGTGTGGTCATGGCCGACAGCGTGCAGTCGCTGCACCAGCGTTTCGGTTCGGTCTTCTCGGCGCTCGAATGGGGCTACACCCTGATCTTCACGCTCGAATATCTCGCCCGCTTGGCCTGTGTGCGGCATCCCTGGCGCTACGCGACGAGTTTTTTGGCGCGATCGATCTGCTCGCCGTCTTGCCGACGTACCTCGCGATGCTGTTGCCCGGCGTGCATGCGTTGATCGACGTGCGCGTGTTGCGGCTGCTGCGGGTGTTCCGGATCTTCAAGCTCACCGCCTACATGAGCGAGTTCCAGTCGCTCGGGGCTGCGCTGCTGGCGAGTCGGCGCTAGATCGCCGTGTTCCTGATGGTCGTCGTGCTGGTGGTGGTGATCATGGGCACGTTGATGTACGTGGTCGAAGGACCCGAGAACGGCTACACCAGCATTCCCGTGGCCGTCTATTGGGCGATCACCACCCGCACCTGCCACGAATGCCTGACCGAGGGGCACTTGCCCGAGGCGGTCTTCTGCTACCACTGCGGCGCGCGCCTGCCGCCTTGGCGCCACAGCCGCAGCATCCCTGTCTGATCTTTCGGAGTTTCCAATCATGATGCACGGCATACACCCTCTGCCCCAGGCCCGGCCGGGCGACCTCGGGCTGTGTCCGCTGCGGCTGCAGCGCCTGCTCGATGCGCTGCAGGGCGATATCGACCGCGGCCGGCTGCCCGGCGCGGTCGTGCTGATTGCGCGGCACGGGCAAGTGGCTTTGTTCGAGCATCTGGGTCTGCGCGCCCCGCTGCGCGGCGAGCCGATGACGCGCGACACGGTGTTTCGCATCTATTCGATGACCAAGCCGATCGTGTCGGCTGCCGTGCTCATGCTGGTCGAGCAGGGGCGCCTACAGCTCGAAGACCCGCTGCCGCGCTGGCTGCCGGAATTTGCCTCGCTCGAGGTGCTGCAGCCCGGCACTGGCGAGCGCGTGCCGGCGCAGCGCGCGCCGACGGTGCACGACCTGTTGCGGCACACCGCGGGTTTCACCTACGAGTTTTTGGGCAGTACCGAAGTCCACCGCGCCTATGCGCAGGCCCGCATCGGCTCGCGCGAACGCGACAACGCAGCCTTTACCGCGACGCTCGCCACGTTGCCGCTGCTGATCCAGCCTGGCACGGCTTGGGAGTACAGCCGGGCCACCGACGTGTTGGGGCGTCTGATCGAAGTGGTGAGTGGCGAGACGCTGGGCGCTTGGCTGCAGGCGCGTGTGTTCGAGCCGCTGGGCATGAAGGACACGCGCTTCGACGTGCCCGAGGACTGGTTGGCCAGGCTGGCCGAGCCCTTTCCCAAGGACCCCGACGGCGCGCCGATGATGATCGTGACCGATTACCGGCGACCGGGCCGCCATGAGAGCGGCGGGGGCGGGCTGGTCTCGACGGCGCGAGACTATGCGCGCTTCGTGCAGTTCTTGCTCAACCGCGGCACGCTCGACAACGTGCGCCTGCTCGGGCCGCACATCGTCGACTGGATGACCGCCGACCATCTGGGCGATCTGCCGCGTGCCAGTGCCGGCAGCGCGGCCTTGTTGCCGCCGGGGCATGGCTTTGGCCTTGGCGTCGCGGTGCGCACCGCAGCGGGCCTCGCGCCCACGCCGGGCTCGGTGGGCATGTATTACTGGGGTGGGCTGGCCGGCACGAGTTTCTTCGCAGACCCGGCCCTGGGCTTGCAGGCCATCCTGATGATCCAGGCACCGAACCAGCGCGAGTACTACCGCGCGCTGTTCCGCAACATGGTCTACGCGGCCGTGCTCGAGTAAGGACCGCGCTGGATCAGCGCCGCTCGAGGATTCGGGTCGGCCGCGCCCGCTGCTTTACTTGCCAGCTTGCTTGGCGCTTTCGTCCATCTTGTTGGTGAACAGCCGGATGAAAAACACGGCCATGCCCAGCATGAAGGCGATGCCGGCAACGCTCATCAGGCCATAGTCGGTAGAGAACAGATCGACGAGTGCTTTCATGATGGAGATCCTTTCGTTGCAGACCGCGCGGGCCTGTCAACCCGGCGCGTGAAGCACACTGTACGACGGCGCCGAAAAGGGGGGCTGATCTATCTCAATGCCTGCGCCTGGCGTGCACGAAGGCTGATCTGCATCAAGCCTCAAACCGGCCGGATCGCGATCGAACCCCGTCCGCCATCACGGGGACTCATTCAGCGTTGCCCTCGCGCCTGCGCAGATACAGCCGGTCGGACCAGGTCGCCAGCCATTGCGGCTTGAAGGCCACGAAGATGGCCGTCAACATGCCGGTCATGAAGCCGTCGCCCCAGGCCAGCAGCCAGCGGCCGACGAGGCCCAAGGCGGTTGCGGTGTGGGCGATGTCGTGACCCATCCACAGCGCGAGACTCGCCCCCGCGAAGGTGCACAGCACCGTGCCGAGAAAACCTCGCCCAAGAATGTAGAGGAAGGGGCGCTCGCCGAACCAGCGCCGCAAGCCCACGCCGAGCCCGAGCGAGAGCGTCGAGGGCACCAGGCCGAACCAGACGATCTGGGCCACGATCTCCGCCACCGGCGCGGGCGTGATGATGGCCGAGAGCAGCCCGACCAGAACGAGCACCGGCACTGCGAGCGGCCAGCCGAGCATCAGCGTCACCGCGCAGGCCCCCGAGAGTTGCAAAGCCAGTGGCATGGCGTGCATGCGCGGCAAGGCCCACAGCCAAGGCAGCAAGGTCAGGCTGGCAAACAGCGGCGTGAGCAAGGCGCTGCCGGATCCGCGCAGCAGCCGCCACGGCCGCATCGACACAGAAACGCCCAGCAAGGCGATGAGGATCAGCGTTTCCAAGCCCACGGAGTTTCCCGGTTTCGCCCAGCGTTACCTGGCTAAGCGCTCAGGCCAGCCGGCGCCAAGTCTTCAGGGTCGGTGCAGCTTGCCCCGCCGCAGCCATGTAGGGCGGCGCGCGGCAGTGCCTCGGGCCGGGTGACGCTGCCGGTGGCCGGATCGAAGCCGGTGCGCAGCAGGTGCTGCGCGAGTGCCGCGTCCATCGCGTCCGTGTGCTGGGGGAACCACTGCGCCAGCTCGCGCGCGATCACGCGCAGGACTTCGAGGTCGCCGGCGCGGCCGCGCTTTTCGCCCTCGCGCAGCACGTCCATGACGATTTTGTGCTGCATGCTGTGGCAGTTCGAGGCCGCAAAACCCGTGGCTTGCATCCAGGCATCTTCGCGCGCAAAGTGCGCGTCGGTGTGCGCAAGCAGCGCGACATAGCGGTCGATGAGCGCTTCGTCGCTGGCTGACTCGAGGGCGTTGAGCAGGGCGACGAACTCCTGATGCGTCTGGTCCATGGCGGGCACCTCGACCGCCATCGCGTCGGTCCATTCGAGCAGAGCCATGTGGTGGGTCTCCGAAAAAAGCAGAAGTCTAGTCCCGGCGATCGCGGGTCTGCTTGATCCAGGTCAGGTCCGGATCCGCGGTCAGTGCCCGCCGACGGGGTATGCTCCGACGCGTCTTCTCCCCAGCCCCGAACGATGCCCGACGTGACTTTTGCTCCACCCTTGACCCCGGTCGATCGGCTCGGGACGCAGCTGGCGACGCAGGGCTATGCCGTGCTCGGTGCTTCCGACCTGATGCGGCTCGCGGGCGTGTCGCCCGATGCGCTGCACGTCCTCGCGGCCGATTGGTCCGACCTGCCACCCGACCGCTATTTGCGAGATGGCGGTCGGTATCGGCGTCGTCGCCATGCCAGCTTCGTCGTCGAGGGGGATGCGGTCACGCGCACGCCGCACCGCGCGCATTGGCAGCCGCTCGAATACAACGCGCTGCACGGCGGGATCGAGCGTTGGTTCGAGCCGATCGCGGAATCGACCAGCGCGCAGCCGGCTTGGCTGGCGCTGCTGCGTTGGCTGGCCCGCGTGGCCGATGCGCTCAAGGCCAGCGCCGATGCTCCGCAGCGTTGGTATGTCGAGGCGCACCAGTTCCGCATCGACACCACCGATGGCATCGGTCGCCCCACGCCCGAAGGGGCGCATCGCGACGGGGTGGAACTGGTCGCGGTGTTTCTCGTTGCGCGCGAGGGCATCAAGGGCGGTGAGACGCGCGTGTTCGAGGCGACGGGGCCCGCGGGGCAGCGCTTCACGCTGACCGAGCCCTGGTCGGTGCTGTTGCTCGACGACCTGCGGGTGATCCACGAAACGACGCCGATCCAACCGCTGGCTACCGGCGGTCACCGCGACACGCTGGTGGTCACCCTGCGTCGCGGGGGCTTCCAGGACCCAGAGCCGAGCTGAGGACAACGCTGACTCAGCCTAAGGCAACGCTGAATAAGTTCCCGTGATGGCGCGCGCCCGGCCGCGGGATGGGATGCGAGGCGCAAACCGCAGCCATAGCCGCAGCTATGGCGAGGATTTGCAACGACGCAGACCGCCCGCAGCCGGGATGCGCGACGCGCGGGGGACTTGTTCAGCGTTGCCCTAAAACCCCGCGCGCACCAACAGCGTTGCGAGTTCGGCGGCTGAGCGCACGCCGAGCTTGGCGTACACGCGCGAGCGGTGGACTTCGACCGTGCGCACGGCAATGTGCATTTCGTCGGCGATGACCTTGTTGAGCTTTCCTGCGGCTACATGGTGCATCAATTCGCGTTCGCGTGGCGAGAGACCCTCGATGCGCGCGCGTAACGTACGCAGGCTCGACGCCTGGGCCACCGCCGCGTCACAGGCGGCGAGCCCCTGGCGCACCCGATCGATGAGCACCGCGTCGTGGAAGGGCTTTTCGATGAAGTCGAATGCGCCTTGCTTGAGCGCGTCCACCGCCATCGCGATGTCGGCGTGGCCGCTGAGGAAGATCACCGGCAGCGGGACGTCCAGGCGTCGCAACTCGTCGAACACCTGCAGACCCGACATCGGCTCCATGCGTACATCGAGCAGGATGCAGGCCGGCAATGGGGCTGGCTCGCGCAAAGCCTCGAGCAGCGCCGGCCCCTCGGTGTAGGCCCGAACCTCCAAGCCGTGGGAGGCGAACAGGAAACTGAGCGCATCACGCACCGCGGCCTCGTCGTCGACGAGGTAGACGGTGCCTGTGGCCGCAGCAGCAGGGTGTTCGAGCTTCATGGCGTTGTCCTCATGCGGATGCCTGGGTTGCGTCGCGTTCAGACGGGGCCGCACCGTTTGGGCCCAAGGCGTCTGCGGCGACCGGCAAGCGGAAGCTCAGACGCGCGCCGCCCAAGTGTGAGACGCCGCAGTCGAAGGCGCCTCCGTGCGCCTCGACGACGGAGCGGCAGATGGCCAGCCCCAGGCCCAGTCCGTCGGCTTTGGTGCTGTGAAAGGGCGTGGACAGTTCTTCGAAGCTGCGGCCCTGCAGGCCCGGCCCGCTGTCTTCGACATGCACCAGAACGAAGCGGCCGCCGTCCCACTCGGCGCGCACTTCGATTTTGCGGTCTTCCCTGGCCTCGAGGGCATCGGCGGCGTTGCGCAGCAGGTTGATCAGCAGCTGTTCGATCAGCACTTCGTCGGCATCAACGGCCGGCAGCCCCGTGGGCTCACGCCAGCGCAAATCGATGCCCTGGCGCAGGAAGTCATGGCGCAGCAGGGTGTGGACCCGCGTGATCGTCGCCTCGAGCGCCAGCCGTTCGCGCCGGGGCTGGCGCCGGGTGAGAAATTCCCGCATGCGTTGCACGATACGGCCCGCTTCCCGCGTTTGCTCGCCCTGGCGCTCGAGCGCTTGCAGCACGACCGCGTCGGTGTAGCCCTGGCGCTCGAGCATCTGCAACACGCCCGCGTTGTAGCTCGCAATCGCGGCGAGCGGCTGGTTGAGCTGATGCGCCAGCGCCGAGGCGATTTCGCCAAAGCTCGACAGCCTCGCCTGTCGGGCCAGGGCTTCGAGCTGACGGCGCTCGCGCTCCTCGAGCTGTTTCTTCGCCGTGATGTCGATGATGGAACCCATCCAGCCGATTTGCCGGCCCTGTGCGTCGATCAGCGGGGACTCGTACACCATCACCGTAATCGGGCGTCCATCTGCATGGCGCCAGACCGCCTCGAAGCCCTCGCGCGGTGCGTGGCCCTGCAAGTTGCGGCGGCTGCGCGTCATGACCTCCTCGAGCGCCTCGGGCGGCCAGTACGGCATCGGTGGCTTGCGGCCGACGAGTTGTTCGGAGCTGTAGCCCACCAACTCGCAGAACGTGCGGTTCACATACAACAGCGTGCCTTCGGCGTCGCGGGCGCGCAGCCCGACGAGCGCGCTGTCTTGCATGGCGCTGCGCCAGGTGGCTTCGGTGCGCCAGGCCGCCTCGGCGCGGCTGACCTGCTGCACCTGTCGACGCAGCAGCACGGTCGCCAGCGCCATCAGCGCCAGGAAGCCCACCATCAGAACCAGAGGCACGGGCGTCCAAAGGCGGGGAGTGCGCTCGCGGGCGGTGAGTTCGAGCAGCACGCCGGGGAGATCTTCGTCGAGTGGAATGCGGTAGCTTTCATGGTCGGGCCCGCGGGCCGGCACGGCTCCATCGTCGACCGAAGCCAGGAGCTGGTCGGCGCTGTCGAGCAACTGCACTTCGTACTTGCGGGCGAGCCACCAGGGCGCGGCATTCTTGAGCAGCACCGGCAGCGCGTAGCGCACCACCACCGAGCCTTCGGGGGCTGGCGGTGCCACGCTGCCGAAACGGTCGGCCGCCGGCGTCGTGGCGGTGGGGTAGCTCGCGCTCAGGTGCGCGGATAGGCCGGGAAAGCGCTCGCCGTTGCTGTTCTCGGCGCGTCGTGCGGATGCGGCGGGCACTTCGGCGATCACCCGGTTGCCCGCATCGAGCCAGGTCACCCTGAGCCAGAGCCGGCGCAGGCCGGCGACGACTTCGGGGTTCTCGGCCAAGGCGGATTGGGTATGCGGCGTCTTGCGCAGTTGCTCGGCGAGTGTGCGGGCGCGCGAGCGCTCGACATCGAGTTGCGTGCGCAGCTGCGCGCTGACGTTGAGGGCGTCGGTGATCAGGCTTTGGCGGCGGTCTTCGAGCTCGGCGTTGAACCAATACTGCGCCAGCGCCGCGACGCCGGCCACGAACACGACCGAGGCGAGCAGCGGCAGCAGCCAGATCGCCCGGGTGCTGGGGCTGGCGTTCGCGGCTGGCGCAGGCGTCGAAGTGGGTGGATTCATGGATGCCCCACGGACAGCGCGAGCCAGGGAAAACCCTGATCTCGACGGCGCGCATATGTGGATTTCCACAATGGCGCCAGCGGCGGCTGCGACCGATACTGAGCTGGTTCTCGTTCGAACTTCAGGAGACTGTCCATGACCCGTTTTGCGCGTCGTTCCGTGTTGGCCCTGGCCTCGGCCGCGGCTTTTTCGCTTTCCTTGCCGGCGCTTGCCCAGTCGCCGATTGTCATCAAGTTCAGCCATGTCGTGGCGCAGAACACGCCCAAAGGCAAGGCAGCGGAGTTTTTCGCCAAGCGTGCCGGCGAGTTGACCAAGGGCCGTGTCAAGGTCGAGGTGTATGCCAACAGCTCGCTCTACAAAGACAAGGAAGAGATGGAGGCGCTGCAGCTGGGCGCGGTGCAGATGCTCGCGCCGTCCCTGGCCAAGTTCGGCCCGCTGGGCGTGAAGGAGTTCGAGGCCTTCGACCTGCCGTTCATCTTCGACGACTACGCCGAACTGCACAAGGTCACGCAAGGCCCGGTGGGCAAGGCGCTGCTGGCCAAGCTCGAGCCCAAGGGAATCAAGGGCTTGGCCTATTGGGACAACGGTTTCAAGTCCTTCTCGGCCAACACGCCGCTGCATGTGCCCGCCGACTACAAGGGCAAGAAGTTCCGCATCCAGTCTTCCAAGGTGCTCGAGGAGCAGATTCGCGCGCTCGGCGGCATTCCACAGGTGATGGCCTTCTCCGAGGTCTATCAGGCGCTGCAGACCGGGGTGGTCGACGGCACGGAGAACCCGATTTCCAACTTCTACACGCAGAAGATGCACGAGGTGCAAAAGCACCTGTCGCTGACCAACCACGGTTATCTGGGCTATGCCGTCATCACGAACAAGAGGTTCTGGGATGGTTTGCCGGCTGACATCCGCACCGAACTCGAACAGGCGCTGAAGGAAGCCACCGACTACGCCAACAAGATCGCCCAGGAAGAAAACGACAGCGCGCTGGAAGCGGTGCGCAAGAGCGGCAAAACGACGGTCTACACGCCGA
>NZ_JAEMQB010000161.1:0-4874 GCF_022759015.1 Tibeticola sp.
GGCCGCGCGCGAGCGGCTGCGCGCCCATACCGCCGAGGCGCTGGAGCGCGGCGTGTTTGGCGTGCCGACTTGCGAAGTCGATGGCCGGCTGTTCTGGGGTTTCGATGCGCTGCCGATGCTGCGCCAGCAACTCGCGGGCGTAGCGCCCCTGCCCGATGCGCTGTGGGATGCGGCCGAAGGCTGGCCGGTGGGCGTGCAGCGCACGCAGCGGTCTTGAGGCAGCGCTGAATCCGTCTTCGTGTTGGCGCGCTGGTTTGTATTGCTGGCGTCAGCTTGTCGCCTTACTGTTGTGCCGGCGTCAGCTCGGCCTTGCAACGGCGCAGCCGGGCGCTCGGCGGCCTTGAAAGCGCAGCGAACGCATGAAAATCGCCCTTTTATCGGACCTTCATTCCAATTGGCATGCCCTGGATGCATGCCTTGCCCACGCTCGTACGCAGGGCGCTGAGCGTTTTGCCTTTTTGGGCGATCTGGTCGGCTACGGCGGTGATCCTGAGGCAGTTGTCGACCGGGTGATGGACCTGGCGGAACAGGGGGCCTGGGTCGTGAGTGGTAATCATGACCAGATGGCCCTACGCCCACCGACCGAAACGCAGCGGGAGGGGGACTCCGGTGCCGCCTGGACGCACGCGCAACTCAGGCCGGATCAACTGCGCTTTCTCGAAGGTTTGCCGTTGACGCAGGTGGTCGGCCCCATGCTGCTGGTCCACGCCAGCGCTTTACACCCCGAGCGCTGGTACTACGTGGACGACGTCGGGGCGGCCGCACGCAGCCTCGAGGCTGCGGTCCAGGCCCACGACAGTCGCTATGTCTTTGGCGGGCACGTCCATCGTCAGGCGCTCTACTACCAGGGTGCTGGTGGGCGTCTGGTCGTGTTTCAGCCGCAGCCGGGCGTTTCCATTCCAGTGCCGTCGCATCGCCGATGGCTCGGAACCGTGGGGTCAGTGGGGCAGCCCCGCGATGGCGATGTCCGGGCAATGTACGCCGGGCTCGACCTTGAACGGGGGCAGTTGCGGTTTTTCCGCGTGCCGTACGACCACGTCGCGGCCGCTGCTTCGATTCGGCGCGCGGGATTGCCCGAGCGTTATGCCCAGCGGCTGTTGGAGGGAACATGAAAAGACTCGATACGGGCACCGAGATGGATGGTTTTCGGGTGGGGGACTGCATCCACAGCGGCGGCATGGCCGACATCTACCGGGTGCACTATGCCAATGGCGCCCCTGACCCGGGGTTCCCCATGGTGATGAAGGTGCCCAAGATGACGGCGGGGGATGGGGCGGAAAACCTGATCGGTTTTGAGGTCGAGCACCGGTTGTTGCAGGTGCTCACCGGGCCGATGGTCCCCCGCTTTGTGGCCGCGGGGGATCTCGCGCGTTTGCCTTACCTCGTCATGGAATACGTCGAAGGCCAGACGCTGGAGCGATGGATTCCCGAGCTTGGCAGCGATCAGCCCCTGGCCAGCGTCGAGGACATCGCGCGGCTGGGCGCAGCAACCGCGCGGGCTTTGCATGGCCTACACCAGCAAGATGCCTGCCACCTCGACCTCAAGCCGGCCAACGTGATGATTCGTCCGAACGGGCAGGCGGTATTGCTGGATTTTGGCTTGTCGTGGCACGCTCACTATCCCGACCTGCTTGCCGAGGAGTTCCGAAAAGCCGTGGGTTCGCCCGCCTGGATCGCGCCCGAACAAATCGTCGGTGTGCGCGGCGACCCGCGCAGTGACATCTTTGCCCTTGGCGTCATGCTGTACCAACTCGCCACCGGGCGCCTGCCGTTTGGCGCTCCGCGAACGCAGGGCGGTCTGCGCCAGCGCATGTGGGCCGATCCACGCCCGCCCCGTGCTTTGAGGCCGGAGCTGCCGAAATGGCTGCAAGAGGTGATCTTGCGCTGCCTCGAGCCCGAGGCCGATCAACGCTACCCCTCTGCCGCGCATCTGGCTTTCGACTTGTCGCACCCTCAGCAGGTGCAGATTACCGAGCTCGGCGAGCGACTTCGGGGCGCGGGCTTTTTGGAGCATGCCCGGCGCTGGCTACGCGCCGCCGGCAAGCACTACCAGCCCAGCCCCTTGCCGACCCGAAGGATTTCAGAAGTGCCTATCGTGATGGTCGCCGTTCCGCACACGGATGTGAGCGACGAGACGCTGTTTACCCTGCGACAGGCAGTGGGCCGATCCCTCGGTGCACGACCGGGGGCTCGCCTCGCGTGCGTCACCGTCGTATCGCCTGGCGACATCAGCACCACCGACAGCGAGCACAGCGAGGTTCGCGTCCACCAGCGCCTGCAGGAGATGCTGCGTCGTTGGGCGCAGCCGCTTGATGTTGCCGCGCACCAAGTGTCGTTTCACGTGCTGGAGGATGTCGATGTCGCACGTGCCTTGCTGCGCTATGCCGAGCACAACCAGGTCAGTCTCATCGTCATGGGCGCGGCCACGCACGGGCTGCAGCTGCAGCGTTTCTTGGCGACCGTGCCCATTCGTGTCGCCATGGATGCCCCTTGCAGCATCATCCTGGTGAAGGCACAGCGGCCTTATTTGCTGGGCACGGACCCGGAGGGGTGATGCGCGCGGTGATGAGCGCGGTATCGGCTCCCTAGGGATTTACCCTGAATCCGTCCGGATCTCGGTCGCAAACCCAGTGAGCGTCAGTTGTTCGTCAGGCCCGGCACGAACACTCCGCCCGCTTTCTCGCAACATCTCTACACTGGAGACACAATGGCAACAGCAACAGCAGCACCGCGTCCGATGACGCCGGAGGAAAAGAAGGTCATCTTTGCCTCCTCCCTCGGCACCGTGTTCGAATGGTACGACTTCTATCTTTATGGCTCGCTCGCGGCGATCATCGCGAAGCAGTTCTTCAGCGGGCTCGACCCCAATACGGCTTTCATTTTTGCGTTGTTGGCCTTTGCGGCTGGCTTCATTGTTCGTCCTTTCGGCGCCATCGTGTTTGGCCGCCTCGGCGACATGATCGGGCGCAAGTACACATTTTTGGTGACGATTCTGATCATGGGCACTTCGACCTTCCTGGTCGGCGTCCTGCCCAACTATGCAAGCATCGGTGTCGCCGCTCCGGTGATCCTCATTAGCCTCCGGATGCTGCAGGGTCTCGCTCTCGGGGGTGAATACGGTGGCGCTGCGACCTATGTGGCCGAGCATGCGCCACATGGCAAGCGGGGCGCGTACACATCTTGGATCCAGACAACGGCGACCCTGGGCCTGTTCCTTTCGTTGTTGGTTATTCTGGGCACCCAAACGGCGATGTCCAAGGAAGATTTCGCCGATTGGGGCTGGCGCGTGCCGTTTGTGATTTCGGTTCTGCTTCTGGGAATCTCGGTCTGGATTCGTTTGTCCATGAACGAGTCGCCGGCTTTCGCGAAGATGAAGGCCGAAGGCAAGACCTCGAAGGCGCCGCTGACGGAATCGTTTGCCAACTGGAAGAACCTCAAGATCGTTCTGTTGGCGCTGTTTGGCCTCACGGCGGGACAGGCCGTGGTTTGGTATACGGGCCAGTTCTACGCTCTGTTCTTCTTGACCCAATCGCTGAAGGTTGATCTGCAGGCAGCCAACCTGATGGTTGCCGCAGCCTTGCTGATTGGTACGCCATTCTTTATTGTCTTTGGGAGCCTGTCGGACAAGATCGGCCGCAAACCCATCATCTTGGGGGGGTGTTTGCTCGCCGCGCTGACTTATTTTCCGGTCTTCAAGGCGTTGACCGAGGCTGCGAACCCCGACTTGGCTGCTGCGCAAGCCAAGGCCAAGGTGGTGGTGGTCGCTGACCCAGCCGAATGTTCGTTCCAGTTCAACCCGACGGGCACTGCGAAGTTCACCAGCTCCTGCGACATCGCCAAGCAGGTCCTGGCTACCAATTCGGTCAGCTACACCAACGAGCCGGCTCCCCCAGGATCGCCAGCGGTGATCAAGATCGGCTCCGAGACGATCCCCAGCTATTCCAGCAAAGGCCTGCCGCCCGAGGAAGCGAAAGCCAAGGATGCAGAGTTCAAGAAGGCCGTGATCGAAACGCTGCGTCGTGAAGGCTATCCGGCCAAGGCCGATATGGCCAAGGTTGACAAGGTCAAGGTCATCGCCATCCTGGTCTACCTGATGATTCTGGTCACTATGGCGTATGGCCCGATTGCGGCGATGTTGGTGGAGTTGTTCCCGACCCGCATCCGTTACACCTCTATGTCGCTGCCGTACCACATCGGGAACGGTTGGTTTGGCGGACTGTTGCCGACCACCGCGTTTGCCATCGTGGCGCAAACCGGCAACATGTACAACGGACTGTGGTATCCGATCATTGTGGCTGGTATGACCTTCGTCATCGGCACCTTGTTCATTCGCGAGACCAAGGACGTCGACATCTACGCCAACGACTGATGTCTCGACCGCCGCTGGGGTTGCCTTTCGGTGACCCGGCGTAATCGGAAGCCCTCTGCTGGGGGCTTTCTTTTTTCTATCTGGAGAACGAATATGGGGAAATGGATCCTGGGCTTTGCGTTGTTTGCCGCGCTGGCGATGTTCGCCTTGTTTCAAGGCGGTGCAAACATCGACATGGGGGGTGAGAAGCATGGGGCGGATGCCGTGGGTGCCGAGGCAAAGGCGGCTGCCGGGGTTTCCCCGGGAGCGTCGACCCCCACAGGTCAGGGAAAATAGAGCGGAGGCAACGCTCGGGCAGTTCCCCGTGCGTCCCGTATTCCATCGTCCACTCGGTCGAGGATCATGGGACTATTCAGCGTTGCCCTAACCACCTGAGCCAGCAGATGACATGAAACCCCAGAAAACTGTAGCGGGCCAACGGGCTCTCAAAGAGCGGGTGCCGCCGCTGAGCCCGCGCCAACGGTCCCTATTGATCGTTTGTGACGGGCAAAAGAGCCGCGAGCAA
>NZ_JAEMQB010000102.1:0-14689 GCF_022759015.1 Tibeticola sp.
CGGGGGCTGGGTTCCATCGACGTGGCTGAGCATGAACCCTTGGGCGCGGCGCGTGATGGCTGCCACCGCCACTCCGGGTTTGCCGATGGTGGTCACGACCTTGCCCAGTGGGACCTCGCGGCCGGCGGCAGCACCGTTGAGCAGCCGTACCACGGCGCCCGCGGGCGCGACCGGAGCCGATGCTGGAGCGCTTGCGGCAGATGGTACCGTCGCCGACCCCATGGGCGCGGCGTGGGGGGCTGGGCTGGGCGGAGCTGCCGCGGCGACCCCGACGGGGTCTGCCTGGAAACGGATCTTGTACTTCCCGACCTCGATGATGTCGTTGTTTTGCAGCAGCTGGTGCTTGATCGCCTTGCCGTTGACGTAGGTGCCGTTGGTGCTGTTGAGGTCTTCGATGAAGACTTCGGCTCCGTTCAGGTAGAGCACGGCATGTTCACCGCTGACGGCGAGGTTGTCGATCACGATGTCGTTGTACGGGCGGCGGCCGAGCGTGGTGCGCTCGCCGGTCAATTCGGCTTCTTTGATCACGACGCCGTCGATCGAAATGATCAGTTTCGGCATGGCCGAGGCTCCTCTCACAAATTCTGGGTGCGAAGCAACGCGGAGTTGGGTTGCGGACGAGGGAGTACTACCGCAAGTGCGCGACGAGACCCTGGGGCGGTCGTTCGGCGCGAGCGCGCACCAGCATAACGGAAATGTTGTCGCGCCCGCCACGGGCGTTGGCGGCTGCGACGAGTTTGTGCGCCAAATGCGACAGTTCGGCACCGGCGCGAAACATCTGGGCGATCTCCATGTCGGTCAACATGTCGGTCAAGCCATCGGAGCACAACAGATACAGGTCGCCCGCTTCGACGGGGTGCTCGGCGATATCGATTTCGACCTCGGGGCCCACGCCGAGCGCGCGGGTGACGAGGTTGCGATAGTCGGCGACTGCGGCTTCCTCCGGGGAGATCAGGCCAGCATCGAGCTGCTCCTGCAACAAGGAGTGATCACGGGTGATCTGGACCAGTTGATGGCGGCGCCAACGATAGCAGCGCGAATCGCCGACATGGCCCAGCCAGAGTTTGGGCCCGCGAAACCAGGCAGCGATGACGGTGGTTCCCATGCCGGCGTGGGCGACCTCCCGCTCGGCCGATTGGAAGATTTCCAGGTTGGCTCGCGCGATGGCGTTTTGCAGGGCTTCGCGCGCGGGGGGTGCGGCTTCGCCCGGCGAACGTGCGCACTGCTGGAGGTCGGCGAGGATGATCGAGGTGGCCATGTCCGCGGCGACCTCGCCGGCGTTGTAGCCGCCCATGCCGTCGGCGAGCACGGCGACGCCTGCCGCGCCGTCGTAGCGGATGGAGTCCTCGTTGTTGGCACGGACGCGCCCGACGTCGGTCAATCCATCGAATTCATAGCGCATGGCAGGCCGCGGACTTCGGGTGGGCCAGGTTTCGGTGCATGGACCGCCTCCTCCAGGACTCGTGCCGCCCCAAGGCGCGAACCCGGCGAGGCACGTTTGTTTTTGTGGATGAGGATATTAACGGCCGTTGCGCTTGAACCTTGAGCGCAATCGGGCCGTTTTGTCCACTATTCCCGCGCAAACGCCGGTTTCGCGCGCAAAAAAACGGGCTCCTCAGGGGAGCCCTTTTTTTGGACCTTGTCACGCGCTCAAAGCAGGGACTTGAGGAGTTTGCCCATTTCGGACGGGTTGCGCGTGACCTTGAAGCCACAGGCTTCCATGATCGCGAGCTTGGCTTCGGCCGTATCTTCGCCGCCCGAAATCAGCGCGCCGGCGTGGCCCATGCGCTTTCCGGGTGGGGCGGTCACGCCCGCAATGAAGCCGACCACGGGTTTTTTGAAGTGCTCTTTGCACCAGCGGGCAGCCTCGGCCTCATCGGGGCCGCCGATCTCGCCGATCATGATCACGGCGTCGGTGTCGGGATCGTCGTTGAACATCTTCATGACGTCGATGTGCTTGAGGCCGTTGATCGGGTCGCCCCCGATGCCAACCGCACTCGATTGCCCCAGGCCCAGGTCGGTCAATTGCGCCACCGCCTCGTAGGTGAGCGTGCCCGAACGCGAGACGACACCGATGCGGCCTTTGCGGTGGATATGGCCCGGCATGATGCCGATCTTGATTTCATCGGGCGTGATGAGTCCGGGGCAGTTCGGGCCGAGCAGCAGCGTTTCCTTGCCACCAGCGGCGACCTTGTGCTTCATCTTGTTGCGCACCATGAGCATGTCGCGCACGGGAATGCCCTCGGTGATGCAGATCACGAGGTCGAGGTCGGCTTCGACGGCTTCCCAGATGGCGTCGGCGGCACCGGCGGGCGGCACGTAGATCACGGAGACGGTCGCACCGGTGTCGGCGGCGGCCTCCTTCACGGACGCGTAGATCGGAATGTCGAAGATCTTCTCACCGGCCTTTTTCGGATTGACGCCGGCGACGAAGCAGTTACGGCCGTTGGCGTATTCCAGGCACTTTTCGGTGTGGAACTGCCCGGTCTTGCCGGTGATGCCCTGGGTGATGACTTTGGTGTCTTTGTTGATCAGGATGGACATGTTGGGTTCCTCTCGGGCTCAGGCGGCGTTGACGGCGGCGACCACTTTTTGGGCCGCCTCGGCCATCGTGTCGGCACTGATGATCGGCAGGCCCGATTCAGCGAGCATTTTCTTGCCGAGGTCTTCGTTGGTGCCCTTCATGCGCACGACCAGTGGTACGCTGAGGTTGACCGCCTTGCAGGCGGTGATGACGCCGGTGGCAATGGTGTCGCAACGCATGATGCCGCCGAAGATGTTGACGAGGATCGCCTTGACCTTGGGGTTGCGCAGCATGATCTTGAAGGCCTCGGTCACCTTTTCGGGCGTGGCGCCGCCCCCGACGTCGAGGAAGTTGGCGGGCTCGCCGCCGAAGAGTTTGATGGTGTCCATCGTGGCCATCGCGAGGCCCGCGCCGTTGACGAGGCAGCCAATGTTGCCGTCGAGGCTGATGTAGGCGAGGTCGTACTTGCTGGCTTCGACCTCGGCCGGGTCTTCCTCGTCGAGGTCGCGCAGCGCGACGATCTCGGGATGCCGGAACAGGGCGTTGTCGTCGAAGTTGAATTTGGCGTCGAGCGCGATCAGCTGATTCTTGCTGTCGCGGTTGAGCGGGTTGATTTCGAGCAGCGACGCGTCGGTTTCCATGTAGCAGGTGTAGAGCTTCTGGAACAGGTCGACGGCTTGCGCCACAGAGGCTTCAGGCAGGCCGATGCCGCTGGCGACCGCCTGCGCTTGCTCGGTGGTGAGCCCGATGATGGGGTCGACGAAGACCTTGATGATTTTCTCGGGCGAGACGCGGGCGACTTCTTCGATGTCCATGCCGCCTTCGCTCGAGGCGATGAACGCGACTTTCTGTGTGGCCCGGTCGGTCAGCACCGAGACGTAGTATTCCTTCTGGATGTCGGCGCCTTCTTCGATGTAGAGGCGTCGGACGATCTGGCCTTCTGGCCCGGTCTGGTGCGTGACCAGCCGCATGCCGAGGATCTCCCCGGCAAGTCGACGCACATCGTCGATGGACTTGGCGACTTTGACGCCACCGCCCTTGCCACGTCCGCCGGCGTGGATCTGCGCTTTGACGACCCAGACGGGGCCGCCGAGTTTCTGGGCGGCTTCGACCGCCTCTTGCACCGTGAATGCCGGGATGCCACGGGGAACCGGCACGCCGAACTTGCGCAAGATTTCCTTGCCTTGGTACTCGTGTATTTTCATGGGTCTCTCTCAGGGGGTGGAGGAATCGTCGCCGCCCGAGGAACACACCGAGGTCATCGCTGAGCGGGACGTCGCCGGGGCGAACTGTAGCATGCTGCACTGCATCATCAGCGTGGCCTGCGCCGGGGCCGCGGGCATAATGGCCAGGGCAACGCACTGCAAAGGACCAGCCCATGGCGAAAGTTTTCATCGATGGCGAGGCAGGCACGACGGGCTTGCAGATTCGTGAGCGGCTGCAGTCGGTGCCGGGAGTCGAGTTGTTGCAGATCGACCCGAGCCGGCGCAAGGACAACGAAGCCAAGCAGGCGCTCATGGCCGAGGCGGATCTGGTCGTGCTGTGCCTGCACGACGACGCCGCGCGTGCCTCGGTCGAGCTGATCGAGGCGATCGGCAGCCGGCGCCCGCGCATCATCGACGCCTCGACGGCGCACCGCACGGAGCCGGGTTGGGTTTACGGTTTTCCCGAACTCTGCGCCGGCCAGCGCGAGGCGATTGCGCGAGCCGAGCGCGTGGCCAATCCGGGCTGCTACGCGACGGGGGCGATCGCGCTGATCCGTCCGCTGGTCGATGCCGGACTCGTGCCGCCCGATCATCCGCTGGCTTTGCCGGCGGTCAGCGGTTACAGCGGCGGCGGTCGATCGATGATCGAAGCCTATGAAGCAGGCTCGGCGGCGCCGTTTGAGCTCTATGCGCTCGGGCTGCGGCACAAACATCTGCCCGAGATCATGCGGTACACGGGCCTTGCGCGCCGTCCCTTGTTCGTCCCGTCGGTGGCGAATTTCCCGCAGGGCATGCTGGTCGAACTGCCTTTGCATCTCGACTCCTTGCCGGCGCGGCCGCGGGTGGCGGACCTCGAGGCTGCCTTGCGGGCGCATTACGCGCCGACGGCCGCTTGGGGCGGGACGGTGCGCGTCGAGCCCGCCGGTGCCGATGGCAAGCTCGATGCCGTCGCGCTTGCGGGCAGCGACATCATGGAGCTGCGGGTGTTCGGCGATGACGCCTTGGCTCAGGCGGTGCTCGTGGCGCGGCTCGACAACCTCGGCAAAGGTGCGAGCGGCGCTGCGGTGCAGAACCTGCGCTTGATGCTCGGCCTTTGAGGCCGTCGTTGACGCGTCACTCGACGTCGTGTTCCCCGGAAGTCTTGGGCACGACCTTGCGGATGATCTCGGCGCTGAAGCCGCGGGCCGCGAGGAAGCGCATTTGACGCGCGCGCTCGGCCGCATCCTGGGGCGCGCGGCCGAAGCGGCGCTCCCAGACCGCGCGGGCGTGCTCGGGCTCGAGCGTCCGCAGGGGGGCTAGGGTTTCGGCGATGGCGTCAGCGGTGAGGCCTTTGTCGCGCAGCTCTTGCTGCAGCCGCGCCGGCCCGAGGCGGGCGCCGCGGCGATGAACCCAGGAGTCGGCGAAGCGCCGGTCGTCCAGGTAGCCTTTGTCCTGCAACTCGTCGAGCACGCGGCGAATCTCCTCAGCGTCTTCGGCGTGGGGCGCGAGCTTGCGCTCGAGCTCGACCCGTCCGTGCTCACGACGGGCAAGCAACTGCAGGGCTCGGGCTTTGAGGGATGGCGGGTGCATCAAAAAGAAGAGCAACAACCGACCGTTTCACGCCGGCATACTGCGATTTTCACTCCAAAACACCGTTCGGGCGCGCGCCTTCTCAGGAACTGATTCTTAGGCGGCAGCTTCCTCGACAGCGGGCAGCAAGGGGATGCCCAGCGACGCGCGGACTTTGTTCTCGATCTCGCGTGCGAGGCCGGGGTTTTCACGCAAAAACTCACGCGCGTTGTCGCGGCCTTGGCCGATCTTCTCGCCGTTGTAGGCGTACCAGGCGCCGGATTTTTCGATGATGCGCGCGTTGACGCCCATGTCGATGATCTCGCCCTCGCGGCTGATGCCTTCGCCGAAGAGGATGTCGAACTCGGCGGTTTTGAACGGCGGCGAGACCTTGTTCTTCACAACCTTCACCTTGGTTTCGTTGCCGATCGAGTCCTCGCCCTTCTTGATGGTGCCGGTGCGGCGGATGTCGAGCCGAACGGAGGCGTAGAACTTGAGCGCATTGCCGCCCGTGGTGGTTTCGGGGCTGCCAAACATCACGCCGATCTTCATACGGATCTGATTGATGAAGATGACCATGCAGTTGGTCTTTTTGATGTGCGCCGTGAGCTTGCGCAGGGCTTGGCTCATGAGCCGCGCCTGCAGCCCCGGCAGCGCGTCGCCCATGTCGCCCTCGAGCTCGGCCTTGGGCGTGAGCGCGGCCACCGAGTCCACCACGATCAGGTCCACCGCGCCGGAGCGCACCAGGCTGTCGACGATCTCCAGCGCTTGCTCGCCGGTGTCGGGCTGGGAGATCAGCAAGTCCTGCAGATTCACGCCGAGCTTTTGCGCGTACTGGATGTCGAGCGCATGCTCGGCATCGACGAAGGCGCAAGTGCCGCCCTGCTTTTGCATCTCGGCAATCACCTGCAGCGTCAGCGTCGTCTTGCCCGAGGACTCGGGGCCGTAAATCTCGATGACGCGCCCGCGCGGCAGGCCGCCCACGCCCAGCGCGATGTCCAGCCCCAGCGAGCCGGTGGACACCACTTGGATGTCTTCGATGACTTCGCCTTCACCGAGCCGCATGATCGTGCCCTTGCCGAACTGCTTTTCGATCTGCGCCAGCGCCATTTGCAGGGCTTTGGCCTTTTCGGTTTGGGCGGGGGTCGGGGTTTTGGCGATGGGGTCCATGGAAACTCCTGGAAGTCGGTTAAAGATCGGGGACAGAGCCAGAACAACTGGATGCGTGAACAGTACTTTAGCCGCAGAATAAAGCCGCGTACACTACAAAATTAATCAGTTTGCCTGACCATGATCCGGTCCGGCTTCGGTCGGGTGCCGATGGCGCTGCCGGATTCCATTCCCCCAGCCTCGTGATGCCGCCCACTCCGCTCCTGCCCGACGACTGCGCGCCCGCGCTCAGACCCGCGGGGCTGGCCTGGCGCCAGACGCATCTGGGCCGCCTCATGGGCGAAGCCTTGCGGCGCTTCGACGCGCGTGTGCTCTCCCTGATGGCCGCCAGTGCCGAGGTGCCGCTGGCGCTGGCCAACCTGGCGGCGCGCGACAAGGTCGGTGCGGCGCACATCCACATCACGCGGCATTTGCCGATCGAAGGCGCGCGGCTGACCGACCTGGCGCGGGCCGCGGGTATGAGCAAGCAGGCCATGGCCGACCTGGTGGACCAGTGCGAGGCTTGGGGTTTGGTGCGTCGCGAACCCGACGAACGGGACGCGCGGGCGCGCCGCGTGGTGTTCACCGCCGACGGGCTGGCCTGGCTCGAGGCCTTCCGCGTGGCCGTCGCCCAGGCCGAGGCCGAGTTTCGCGCCGCGGTGGGCGATGAAGTCGCCACCGTCGTCGCGCTGGGGCTCGAGGCCTACGCGAGTGGCTGAAGTCACGCTGAGCCTAAGGCAACGCTGAACAAGTCCCTCGCGCGTCGCGCATCCCGGCTGCGGGCGGGCTGCGTCGTTGCAAATCCTCGCCATAGCTTCGGCTATGGCTGTGGTTTGCGCCTCGCATCCCATCCCGCAGCCGGGCGCGCGCCATCACGGGGACTTATTCAGCGTTGCCCTAAATCCGGCAGTTGACCGCTTTGAGCTGAATGCAAGGTGTTGATGTTTCAACAATTTGCAGTGCGGAGGCTATTCACCGTTTGGGTGAGCGCTGCGCACCCGTTCGTGTCGCCCTCGGGCGCGGGGGCGGCGTTGCAAATCCTCGCCATGGCACCCGCCATGGCTGTGGTTTGCGCCTTGCCCGCGCGCCCGATGACGACCCGCCCGGGCGCGCCCAACTGCCGGATTTAGGCTGAACCACCCGCTTGCGCGCCGCGCATCCGGCTTCGGGCGTGGCCGTCCTAGAATCTGCCGAGCGCAGCCAGAGAGGAGACAAGATGCGGATCCTGATTGCCGAAGATGACCAGGTGCTCGCCGATGGGCTGTTGCGCACCCTGCGCGCCTCGGGCGCAGCGGTCGACCATGTGGCCGATGGCGCGCAGGCCGATGCCGCGCTGATGACCAACACCGAGTTCGACCTTTTGATCCTGGACCTGGGACTGCCGCGCCTGCACGGTTTCGAGGTGCTGCGACGCCTGCGGGCGCGCGGGGCGACGCTGCCGGTGCTGATCCTCACGGCGGCCGACAGCGTCGAGGAGCGCGTCAAGGGGCTGGACCTCGGCGCGGACGACTACATGGCCAAGCCGTTCAGCCTGCAGGAACTCGAAGCCCGCGTGCGCGCGCTGGTGCGCCGCGGCATGGGCGCGGCCAGTTCCATCATTCGGCACGGGCCGCTCACCTATGACCAGGCCGGCCGCGTGGCGACCATCGACGGAAAGATGGTCGAGCTCTCGGCGCGCGAACTGGGCTTGCTCGAAGTGCTGTTGCAACGCGCCGGACGGCTCGTCAGCAAAGAGCAGCTGGTCGAGCGCCTGTGCGAGTGGGGCGAGGAAGTCAGCAACAACGCGATCGAGGTCTACATCCACCGCCTGCGCAAGAAGATCGAGCGTGGCCCCATCCGCATCGCGACCGTGCGGGGCCTGGGCTATTGCCTTGAAAAACTGCCAGGCTGAGCCTTTCCCTGTGCGCGCCGTCGGGCTTCGACCATGACGCCGACCCTGTGCCCTCGCGGGAGCGCCGATGTCCCTGTCTGAAGAGGACCGCGAGGAGCGCCGCTGGCGCTTCAAGCTGTTCCAGCGGGAGCAGCGTTCGCTGTTTGGCGAAATCCTCGACTGGATGCTCACGCCGCTGCTGCTGCTGTGGCCACTGACGCTCGCGCTCACCTGGTGGGTCGCGCAGGACATTGCCGACCGGCCCTATGACCGGGCGCTCGTGCTGCACGCGCACGAACTCGCGCAGTGGATCCAACCCGACCCGGCGGGGCTCCGGTTTGGCGCGCCCGACGCCGTGACCGACGCCCTGCGGGCCGACGACACCGACCTCGTCTACTACCAGATCCTCGCGCCCGACGGCCGCGTCTTGGGCGGCGAGCCCGACCTGCCGACCGTCGCCGAGCCCTTGCATCCGGCACCGCTGCCGGGCGAAGTGCGCCTGCGCGACGACCTGCTGCGCGGACTCGACGTGCGGGTGGCCACGCTCTGGACGCCGGTCCCGGGCGCCGACCCGATGCCGCTGGCCCAAATCCAGGTCGCCGAGACCCGCAAAAAGCGCAAACTCCTCGCGACCGAGATCATCAAGGGCGTGATGTTGCCGCAATTCATCACCCTGCCCATCGCCGTGCTGCTCGTCTGGATGGCGCTGGTGCGCGGCATCAAGCCGCTGAGTCGGCTCGAAGAGCGCATCCGTGCCCGCAAGCCCGACGACCTGAGCCCGCTGGATGACAAGGCCGTGCCGCTCGAAGTCGCGCCCCTGGTGCAGTCGGTCAACGACTTGCTGACCCGCCTGACCGAGTCGGTGGCGACGCAAAAGCGCTTCCTCGCCGATGCCGCGCACCAGCTCAAGACCCCGCTGGCTGGGCTGCGGATGCAGGCCGACCTCGCCCGACGCGAGGGTGCGAGCACCGAGGAGCTCAAACAGTCTCTGGAGCACATCGGCCGCGCGAGTGTGCGGGCTACTCACACGGTCAATCAACTGCTGGCGCTGGCGCGCGCGGAGAGCG
This sequence comes from Tibeticola sp., assembly GCF_022759015.1. Classification (NCBI taxonomy): domain Bacteria; kingdom Pseudomonadati; phylum Pseudomonadota; class Betaproteobacteria; order Burkholderiales; family Comamonadaceae; genus Tibeticola; species Tibeticola sp. Next base: position 9,364 of record NZ_JAEMQB010000102.1, read on the forward strand.
GCTCGACGGCCCTGACGCGGCAAAGCTGCGATCTCGCCGCGCTCACCATCGATGCAGTGCGTGAAGCCGTCCCCACGGCGCTCGAGCGCCACATCGACCTCGGCTACGAAGGTCCGCAACCGGGTGAGCCCGGCGTGCAACTGCTCGGCAACCCCACACTGCTGCGCGAGCTCGTCTCGAACCTCGTCGACAACGCCATGCGCTACACGCCATCGAGCGCCGAGCAGCCGGGGATCGTCACCGTGCGCCTGCTGCCCGATCCCTTCGGCCAGGTGCTCGTGCTGCAGGTGGAGGACAACGGGCCGGGCGTGCCCGAAACCGAGCGCGCGCGCATCTTCGAGCCGTTTTACCGGGTGCTGGGCACTCAGACCGATGGATCCGGCCTGGGCCTGCCGATCGTGCGCGAAATCGCCCGCCAACACCGGGCCACCGTCGAAGTCGAAGCGGCGCGCCCCGGTCAGAAACCCCCGGGCGCGCGCTTCATCGTGCGCTTTGCTCTGGCGCAAGGCTGAACCGGTCCCTCGCGCGCCATCCCAGGAACTGATTCAGCGTTGCCTCAGCGGGCGGCTGAAGCGGGCAGTGCGGACGAGGCCGCAGGCGGAGTGCTCGAGGCCGCGGCGGAAGCCACGACTGCGGGCGCCGGGGCCGCGCTGCTGCCGCCTGCGGGCGCGGTCGCTTCCGGACAGTTCTGCCAGGTGCGTTGGGCGAGGGCGGGGAGTCGTTGCAGGCGTTCGCGCTGGGTGTCGTCGGCGGTGTTGAGGGTCAACCAATAGCGCGTCAGCGGCGGCTGCAACGTCAGTACCCGCGCGGTGCGCACGCCGCGCTCGCTGAGCCGCTCGAGCGCCGCCTGGGCTTCGGCCTCGGTCGTGTGCACACCCAAAGAGAGCCCGGGCGCCAGCGCCGGCTCGCGCAGCACTTCGAAGGGCACGTTGCGTTTGCGCAGCTCGGCCTGCTTGCGCGCGAGCGTTTCCGTGTCGGCGTAGCGCCCCATGTAAACCATCCAGCGCCCGGGCTGGGTCTCGGCGTCGAGGCGCCAGGCCGTCTTGGCCTCGAGCTGCGCGAGGGCGGCGCGCAGCGCATCGGTTTGGCTGGCGTCGATCGGGCCCACGCGCCAGCAGCGGGGCGCGGTATCGGCCGGCTCGGCGGGCGCGGAAGCGCCTTCGCCCGGGGCAGCGCGCACGATGCGCAGCGCCTCGGGGTTTTGTTGCTGGGCGATGCGTTCGGGTTCGCTCACCCGCGCGGGCGCGAAGCCGAGCGGCGCGAGCCAGCCCTGGCTCCAGCCCCACCAAACCGCGTTGGCCAACAGCAGCAGAAGGACCAGAAACCGGGCGATCACGGCCAAAGCCCCAGCGGGGACGCCATGTCGAGCGGCCGCACGCTCAGCGAGGCCGATTCGATGCGCTCGATGCCCCCGGCGTGCTCGATTTGCAGCGCCCCGTCTGCGTCGATGCCGATGGCTTTGCCCACGCGCCCATCGCTCAGCCGCACGGCCCGACCGGCGAGCACGTCGCGCGCACGCCAGTCGTCGAGGAAGGCGCCCAGACCCTCGCGACCAAAGCGCTGCAGGCCCGCCAGAACCGCCGGCGCGACGCGCAGCAACAGACCAGGCGCATCGAGGCCCGGCAGCAAGGCATCGATGCCCACGCCCGGCGGGTCGATGGCGTCTTGCAGGGGCATCCTGAGGTTTAGGCCGATGCCGACGACGGCATAACGCTGCGACCCGACCTGAGTGGTCTCGATGAGGATGCCCCCGAGCTTGTGGTCGCGCCACCACAGGTCGTTGGGCCACTTGAGCCCCACCTCGGGGTGCAGCGCGCCGGCCACGGCGACGCCGACCGCCAGCGACAGGCCTGACCAGGCCCGGGGCTCGGGCGGCAGTGGGGGGGTGAGGCCGATGGAGAAGGTCAAAGAGCGCTTCGGGTCCGCATGCCAGACGCGGCCACTGCGCCCGCGACCGAGCGTTTGCCGTTCGGCTACGAGCAGCGTGGGCGCAGCGTGGCCGGCGCGGGCGCGACGCATGAGCTCGCTGTTGGTCGAGTCGATCTCGGGCCACACCTCGATCGTCAGCGCCGGCTCGATCGAGCGGCAGCTGGCTCTCAGGTCTTCGAGCGGCCAGTCGTACAGCAGGGCCTCGGCCACGGGTTTCATGATGCCGAACCTGGTGGCGACGCCTCGCCGCGCGCAAGGCCTGCTCGATCGGGGGCGCTGCGGCGGCGTTTCTTGGGCGCGAGCATCGTGCCGCGGCATTGCGGCGCGCCGCAGCGACAGGCGAAGGCGGCCTTGAGCGCCGGGGTGTAGCGCGCGTCGATCACCAGCCCGTAGTCGTAGTGCAGTTCTTCGCCCGCGGCGATGTCACGCAGCGCTTTGATGAACACCCGGGTGCCCCGGGTCTCGGCTTCGCAGTTCGGCTCGCACGAGTGGTTGATCCAGCGCGCGGCATTTCCGCCGCGTCCCCCGTCGATCACGTGCGCGTCGTCAATGTGAAAGAAGAAGGTGTGGTTGGGGTCGGCGGGGTCGTGCGGATGGCGCGCCTGCGCTTCTTCCCACGAAATCAGCTCGCCCCGGTATTCGAGGATGTCGGTGCCGGCGGGTAAATCGACCGCGGCATAGACGCCTTTGCCGTGGATGCCCGAAGCCCTCACGACGATGCGGCGGCGGGGGCCGCGTTGGGGCGGGTCCTTGGGGTTTGGAGCGCTGGCCCTAGCCACGGCGGAAAAATTTGGTATGTTGAAAAAAGCACAGGTGCGCGCCCGCATGAGCGTGGGCGCGCACGCCTAGACACACACGCTCGTGCACCCGCGCGCACGAGCGAACCGGATTGTAATGAGATGAAAGACCTCGTGATTGCAGAGAAGCCCTCGGTGGCGCAGGACATCGTCCGCGCGCTCACGCCGGTGGCCGGGAAGTTCGAAAAGCACGACGACTATTTCGAGAACGACCGCTACATCGTCACCAGTGCAGTCGGTCACCTCGTCGAAATCGAGGCGCCCGAGGCTTACGACGTCAAGCGCGGCAAATGGAGCTTTGCGCACCTGCCGGTGATTCCGCCGCACTTCGACCTGAAGCCCGTGGAGAAGACCAAGTCGCGCCTCAACGCCGTCGTACGTCTGGCGCGGCGCAAGGATGTGGGCCGGCTCATCAACGCCTGCGACGCGGGGCGCGAGGGGGAGCTGATCTTCCGGCTGATCGAGCAGTACGCGGGCGGCGGCAAGCCCCTGGGCAAGCCGGTCGAGCGGCTGTGGCTGCAGAGCATGACGCCCGACGCCATCCGCGACGGTTTCGCGCACCTGCGATCCGATGCGCAGATGCGCGGCCTGGCCGACGCGGCGCGCAGCCGCTCCGAGGCCGACTGGCTGGTGGGCATCAACGGCACGCGGGCGATGACGGCGTTCAACTCGCGCGACGGCGGCTTCTTCCTCACCACCGTCGGGCGGGTGCAGACGCCCACGCTGGCCGTGGTGGTCGAGCGCGAGGAGCAGATCCGCCGCTTCGTCAGCCGCCCGTATTGGGAGCTGCACGCGAGCTTCGCCGCGCAGGCCGGCACTTACCCCGGCCGCTGGTTCGACCCGGAATGGAAGAAGGACCCCGACGATGCCGAGCGTCGCCCCGAGCGCCTGTGGGACGAGGCGCGCGCCCGCGCGATTGCCGCTGCGGTGCAAGGCCGAACGGGCAGCGTCAGCGAGGAAAGCCGCGCCACCACCCAGGCCTCGCCGGGCCTCTTCGACCTCACCAGTCTGCAGCGTGAGGCTAACGGCAAGTTCGGCTTTTCGGCCAAGACCACGCTGGCGCTGGCGCAAAGCCTGTACGAGCGGCACAAGGCGCTGACCTACCCGCGAACCGACTCGCGCCACCTGCCCGAGGACTATTTGCCCGTGGTGCAGCAGACCTTCGGCATGCTCGCCGACAGCCCGATGGCGCACCTGGCACCGCATGCGCGCACCGCGCTCGCGCAGGGCTACATCAAGCCGATCAAGCGCGTGTTCGACAACAGCAAGGTCAGCGACCACTTCGCCATCATCCCGACCTTGCAGGCGCCGCACGGCCTGTCCGAGGCCGAGCAAAAACTCTACGACCTCGTCGTGCGCCGCTTCATGGCGGTGTTTTTCCCCAGCGCCGAATACCAGGTGACCACGCGCACCACGGTCGTCGATGGAGCCGACGGCGCGCAGCACCACTTCCGCACCGAAGGCAAGGTGCTGGTCAAGCCGGGGTGGCTCGCCATCTACGGCAAGGAGGCGGCCGCCGAGGTGGCCGACGCCAAGGACGGCGACAAAGGCCAGAACCTCGTGGCCGTCGCCCCAGGCGAGCGCGTGCGCACCGAGGCCGTCGAAGTCAAGGCGCTCAAGACCCGGCCGCCGGCGCGCTACACCGAAGCCACGCTGCTCGGCGCGATGGAAGGCGCGGGCAAGCTCATCGACGACGAGGAACTGCGCGAAGCCATGCAGGAAAAGGGCCTGGGCACACCGGCAACCCGCGCGGCCATCATCGAAGGGCTGATCAACGAGAAATACCTCCTGCGCGAAGGCCGCGAACTCGTGCCCACGGCCAAGGCCTTTCAGCTCATGACGCTGCTGCGCGGCCTAGGGGTGGAAGAACTCTCGCGCCCAGAACTCACCGGTGAGTGGGAATACAAGCTCGCGCAGATGGAGCACGGGCGGCTCTCGCGCGAGGCCTTCATGCGCGAAATCGCCGAGATGACCGAGCGCATCGTGCGCAAAGCCAAGGAGTACGACCGCGACACCGTGCCGGGCGACTACGCTACGCTTGCCACGCCCTGCCCGAACTGCGGCGGCATCGTGAAGGAAAACTACCGCCGCTACGCCTGCACCGGCGCCGATGGCCAGGGCGCGGGCTGTGGCTTCTCCATCCCCAAGACGCCGGGCGGTCGCACCTTCGACGTGGCCGAGGTCGAGCAACTGCTGCGCGACAAACGCATCGGCCCGCTCGAGGGCTTCCGCTCCAAGGCGGGCTGGCCCTTCACGGCCGAGATCGTGCTCAAACACAGCGAGGAGGAGCGCAACTGGAAGCTCGAATTCGACTTCGGCGACGAGCGCAGCGCCGAGGCCACGGGCGAAATCGTCGACTTCTCGGGGTTCGAGCCGCTCGGGCCCTGTCCGAAGTGCGGCGCACCGGTGTACGAGCACGGTGCCAACTACGTCTGCGAGAAATCCGTGCCCACGGCCGCGCAGCCCACGCCGAGCTGCGACTTCAAAACCGGCCGCGTGATCCTGCAGCAGCCCGTCGAGCCCGAGCAAATGCGCAAGCTCCTCACCCAGGGCAAAACCGATTTGCTCGACAAGTTCATCTCCATGCGCACGCGGCGGCC
>NZ_JAEMQB010000019.1:0-5640 GCF_022759015.1 Tibeticola sp.
GCAGCCGCTGGCACCTCTGGCGCGCGGGCAGCGACCTGCGGGCCTGGCTGTTCACGGTGATGCACAACCTGCATGCCAACCAGGTACGCCGCGCCCGACTTCGACCCGCGCCGAGTGCACAAATCGACGTCGACGAGATGGCAGACGACCTGCCTGGCGCAGAGGCGCCGTCCGATCTCGCACTCGACCTTCAGCGCTGCCTGCTGCGGCTTCCCGATGAGCAGCGAACCGTGCTGCTTTTGGTCACGCTCGAAGACCTGAGCTACGAGGCGGTCGCCAATATTCTGGGGATTCCGGTCGGCACCGTCATGTCCCGCCTTTCGCGCGCCCGCGCGCGGCTGCGCGAGTGGATGAATCCCGCCGAGTTGGCCCCGGGCGGCAGCCAGGACGCCGAAATCCAACCGCACGGGACCTTGCGGCGGCTGAAATAATGAGTTCCGACGATCCCATGAACCCGAACGACCCGCGCGCCCCCGTCTCCGACGACACGCTCAACGCGTGGCTCGACGGCCAACTCACGCCGACCGAGCGCGCCGCGCTCGAAGCCCGGCTGGCCCAGGATGCCGCCCTGCGCGAACGTTTGCAGGGCTGGCGCGCCCAGCGCCAGGCGCTGCAAGGCCTGCACCGCGAGGTGTTGGCCGCACCCCTGCCCGCGGGCCTCGCTGCGGCTGCCGATCGCCTCGCCGAGCGGCATGCGCAGCGCTTCGAGGCCTGGCGCTGGGGCGGCATGGCAGCAAGCGTGTTGCTGGCCTTTGGCACGGGTTGGATCGCCCACGACCGGCTGCAGGACGCCACGGGCAGCCGCGGTTCACTCCAGGCCTCGGCGCCCGCCACCGTCGAAGGCGCGCAGCGCTTTGGTCAGGCCGCCTTGGTGGCGCACGCGGTCTATGCGCCGGAAGTCCGCCATCCAGTGGAAGTGGCGGCCTCGCAGCAGGAACATCTGGTGCAATGGCTGTCCAAGCGGCTGGGGCGCCCCATCAAAGTACCGGACCTCAGCGCTGAAGGGTTCGAACTGGTCGGCGGGCGCCTGTTGCCGGGCACTCCGGACGAGCCCGGCGCACGCGCGCAGTTCATGTTCCAAACCGCCACGGGTGAGCGCGTCACGCTCTACCTTGGCGCCCTGCCGCCGCAAGGCAGCGACGGCGCAACGACCGGCTTTCGCTGGACGCGGGAAGGGGCGCTGACGAGCTTTTACTGGGTCGACGCGGACTTCGGCTACGCCCTGGCCGGGCCGCTGCCCCAGGACCGCATGATGGCGCTCGCGCAGTCGGTGTACCGCCAACGTTGAGTCGGCCGCCTGCCGGCGTTGGCCGGTCATGGCGCCGAGGCAGCTGCAGGCCGGATGCGCGCGCGAAGCTGGGTCAGCCCGACCTCATGCCAGCGTGCGCAAGGGATGCGCCCATGCGGGCCACGGGCTGATGAAGAACGGGGCGACCATCTCGGGAGTGACGTCTTCGATCCGGGCCGGATTCCAGCGCGGGTTGTGGTCTTTGTCGATGGCCAGCGCGCGCACGCCTTCGACGGTTTCGCTCGTCGCGCCGCGGCGCCCAAGGTGGGCCATGTCGAAGCAGTGGCGCACCAAGTCGCGTTCCATGCGCAGGTCGTCGGCCAGGCCCATCGAGCGCGCGCGGCGGATTTGTTCGAGCACGACATGCAGCATCAGTGGCGAACGCTTGCGCAGCACGGCGGCCGTCTCCTGCGCCCAGGCGTCGCTGGTGGCGGCTTCGAGCGCATGCACGATCTGGGGCAGCGTTTCCAAGCCGAAATAGGCATTGATTTTCGGCAACGCCAGCGTGAAACGGTCGGTGTTTGCTACAAAAAACGTACTAACCCAATGCTCGACGGCCGCGCCGGACTCAAACGGCGTGTGCTGTAGCGTGTCCCACAACACCTCCAGCCGCGCGGCATCCATGCAGCCATCGGCCAAGGATGCGTAGACCGCGTCGCTGCCGTTGAGGGTCTGGCCGGTCAGCGCCAGATATTCGCCGAGATGTCCCGGGCAACGGCTGAGGAAGTAGCCGCCGCCGACATCGGGAAACAAGCCGATCTGCGTCTCGGGCATGGCCATGCGGGTGCGCTGCGTGGTCACGCGCAGGCTCGCGCCCTGGCTGATGCCCATGCCGCCACCCATGACCACGCCGTCCATCAGCGCGATGTACGGCTTGGGATAGGTGTGGATGAGGTGGTTGAGGCTGTACTCCTCGGTAAAGAAGTCCTCGAGCCGCGGATCGCCCTCCAAGGCCGCGCGGTGGAAGAAGCGGATGTCGCCGCCGGCGCAAAAGGCCCCGAACGGCCCGTCTTTTCCCATGCCACGAACCGCGACGGCCAGCACCGCCGGATCGCTGCGCCACTCGAGCAAAGCGCCCGTGAGCGCGCGGATCATCTCCAGCGACAAGGCGTTGAGCGCCTTGGGCCGGTTGAGCGTGATGCAGCCAACGCGGCCACGCAGTTCGAGCAGCACTTCTTCAGGCACGGTTTTGCCTCCATCCGAACCATTCGTTGAACAACAGCGCGCCGATGACGAGCGCGCCACCGGCGAGCACCTCCGCCCCGGGGCGTTCGCCCGCGCCGAGCCAGGCCAGCAGAATGCCGAAGATCACCTCCAGCAGACCCAGCAGTGCCACCTCGGGTGCCATGAGCGCGCGGGTGCAAACCACGGCGAGCGACGACGGAATCGCCAGTTGGAAGAGCCCCAGCGCCGCAAGCAGCGTCAGATCATGCGCGCTGGCCTGAAACGGCCAGGCCAACGGCAGCGTGACCAGGCTCGAAACCACCGCGCCGATGAGCACCGCGGGGATCAAATCGACCTCCTGCCCCTGTGCGTGCGCATGCTGCGTCAGCGTCCAATTGGCCGCCCCCGAGATTGGCACGAGCAGCGCCACCAGCGTACCCCAGAAGTTGGCGCCTTGCGCGAGCTGGGTCCCGTACATGGTGGCAATACCGAGGCCCGCCACGACAATGGCAAGCCAGGTGCGCACGGGCAGCCGGTGGCCAATGAAAACGCGCGAGGCAAGCGCCGTGAACAATGGGGCGAGCGCCATGGTCACGAGGACATTGGCCACGGTCGTGAGCGTGATGGCGAGCATGAAAAACGTAAACATGCCCGCCCAGCACAGGCCCGACAGCCACAAGGCCCAACCGCCCTTGCGCATGCGCGCATACACGCCCCAACCCTGGGTCAGCGGCAGCAGCACCAGCAGGCTGAGCACGGTGAAAAAGCTGCGCCAGAAGGTCACCTCCCAGCTGCGCGCCTCCTCCAGATGGCGCGTCACCACGCCGGCGGTCGACCAAAGCAGTGTCACCAGCACCATCAGCGCCACGGCCTGCGCGTGGCTGAGGCCCGCGCCTCGTGCGGCGCTCACAGAGCCTTCGGCAGACTCAGGCCCCTTCGCGGCTGGCGCGTTTGCGCTCATGTTCCTTGAGGTAACGCTTGCGCAGTCGGATGCTCTTGGGTGTGATCTCGACCAGCTCATCGTCGTCGATGAACTCGACGCCGTATTCCAACGTGAGCTCGATCGGCGGGGTGATCTTGATCGCGTCCTCCTTGCCGCTGACCCGGAAGTTGGTGAGCTGCTTGGTGCGCGTCGCATTGACGACCAGATCGTTCTCGCGGTTGTGGATGCCGACGATCATGCCTTCATAAACCGGGTCGCCGGCCTTCACGAACATACGGCCGCGATCGTCGAGTTTGCCGAGCGCGTAGGTGAAGATTTCGCCGTCGTCCATCGAGATCAGCACACCGTTTTTCCGCCCGCCGATCTCCCCCTTGTGCGGCTCGTAGCGGTCGAAGATGTTCGAGATCAGCCCACTGCCACGTGTGAGGTTGAGGAACTCGTTCGAGAAACCAATCAGGCCGCGCGCCGGGATGCGGTACTCGAGCCGCACGCGCCCTCGGCCGTCTGGCTCCATGTTGATGAGTTCGCCTTTGCGTTCGCCCAGCGCCTGCATCACGCCGCCCTGGTGCTGCTCCTCGATGTCCACCGTCACGAGCTCGATCGGCTCGCATTTGACGCCGTCGATCTCCTTGAACACCACGCGCGGCTTGGACACGGCGAGTTCGTAGCCTTCGCGCCGCATGTTCTCGAGCAAGATGGTCAGGTGCAGTTCCCCGCGGCCCGAGACTTCGAACACGCCCTCTTCGTCCGTCTCGCGCACGCGCAGCGCGACGTTGGATTGCAGCTCCTTCTGCAACCGGTCCCAAAGTTGGCGGCTGGTGACGAACTTGCCCTCGCGCCCGGCCAGCGGGCTGGTGTTGACGCAGAAATTCATCGTCAGCGTGGGCTCATCGACCCGCAACATCGGCAGCGGGGCGGGACGCTCGGGGTCGGTAATGGTCACGCCGATGCCCAGATCGGCGATGCCGTTGACGAGCACGATGTCACCTGGCCCGGCTTCGGTGACCTGGATGCGGTCCAGCCCTTGGAAGGTCAAGACCTGGTTGATGCGGCCCTTGAAGCTGCGTCCGTCGGGCCCTTCCATTACCAACACATCCATGCCCGGCCGCACGGTGCCGGCGTTGATGCGACCCACGCCGATGCGGCCGACGAAGCTGTTGTAGTCGAGCGCCGAAATCTGCAGCTGCAGCGGCGCCTGCGGGTCACCCTCGTGGGCCGGAACATGCTTCAAGATCGTGTCGAACAGCGCCGACATATCTGGCCCCCACTGCTCGCCGGGCTCGCCCTCTTCGAGCGAAGACCAGCCGTTGATGCCCGAGGCATAGACCACGGGGAAATCGAGCTGCTCGTCGGTGGCTCCGAGCTTGTCGAACAGGTCGAACGCCGCGTTGATGACGCGGTCGCAATTGGCGCCAGGCTTGTCAACCTTGTTGACCACGACGATGGGCTTGAGCCCCAATGCCAGCGCTTTTTTGGTGACGAAGCGCGTCTGCGGCATCGGCCCTTCCTGCGCGTCGATCAGCAGCACCACGCCGTCGACCATGGACAGCGCGCGCTCGACCTCACCGCCAAAGTCCGCGTGACCGGGCGTGTCGACGATGTTGATGTGGGTGCCTTTCCAGCTCACGGCGCAGTTCTTCGCCAGGATGGTGATGCCGCGCTCGCGCTCGAGCGCGTTGTTGTCCATCACCGTGTCGACGACCTTCTCGTGCTCGGCAAAGGTGCCCGACTGGCGCAGCAATTGGTCGACCATGGTGGTTTTGCCGTGGTCCACGTGCGCGATGATCGCGATGTTTCGAATCTGTCTCGTCATGCCATTTCCTCTGCCCTAGGGCTCAATCGCCCGCAGGCGTTTCCAAAATTTCCAAAATCTGTTCAATTTCGACCGGGCTCAAAAGCCGCCGCGGAATCAGCTCCCCGCCGCGAACCTCGCCCGTGCCCAGCAAGGCGCGCGGGTGGCTCCCGTAGACCGCCACCAAGGGCGCGTCCGGCCACGCGCCCCGCCGACGTATCCCGCTCAGAAAACGCCCCGCATCCTCGCTGGAAAGCACGACCGGCGGACAGCCTGAGAGCAGATCCTCCACCGGCCAAAGCAAGCCCAGCCGCTCGCCTTCCGCGCAGGCCTCGATCTGCTGCAGGGTCAGCGCCGCATCGAGGGCGAACGGTCCCGTGGCCACCCGCCGCAGCGCCGTCAGGTGGGCGCCACAGCCGAGCGCCTCGCCGATGTCCTCGGCCAAGGTACGGA
>NZ_JAEMQB010000159.1:0-5883 GCF_022759015.1 Tibeticola sp.
AGCGCCCACCGTCTTCGGCACCGAAAGCCTCGACCCAAGCCGCGCGGTCGAGTGTGGGGAAGTCGGCCGGCTCGATGCCCACCACCAGACCTGCGTTGGCATTGCGCTCGGCGCGCGAATATTGGCTCATGCCGTTGGTGACGACCCGCCCCGGCTCGCTGGTGGCGGCGACCACCGTGCCGCCCGGGCACATGCAAAAGCTGTAGACGGTGCGCCCGTTTGCCGCGTGGTGGACCAGCTTGTAATCCGCCGCGCCCAAGAGCGGGTGGCCGGCATGGCGGCCCCAGCGCGCGCGGTCGATGAGGCTTTGCGGATGCTCGATGCGCACGCCGATGGAGAAGGGCTTGGGCTCGAGGAACACGCCGCGTCGGTGCAGCATCGCAAAGGTGTCGCGCGAGCTGTGGCCGAGGGCGAGCACCACATGGTCGGCATCGAGGCGCTGTGTTTGGCCGCTGCGCTGGTCGAGCACCTCGAGCCCGGTGACGCGCCGCACGCCCGCCTCGTCCGACAAGACCAGGTCGGTCACGCGTTGCTCGAAGCGCACCTCGCCACCGAGCGCGAGGATCTGTGCGCGCAGACTCTCGACCACCTTCACGAGCTTGAAGGTGCCGATGTGCGGATGCGCCTCATACAGAATTTCGGGTGGGGCGCCGGCGTCGACGAACTCCTGGAGCACCTTGCGGCCCAGATGGCGCGGGTCGCGGATCTGGCTGTAGAGCTTGCCGTCCGAGAACGTCCCCGCGCCGCCCTCGCCGAACTGCACGTTCGACTCCGGTGTGAGGATGCGCTTGCGCCACAGGCCCCAGGTGTCCTTGGTGCGCTGTCGCACCGGGCGGCCGCGCTCGAGCACGATCGGTCGAAACCCCATCTGCGCGAGCACCAAGGCCGCGAACATGCCGGCTGGCCCAAAGCCCACCACCACCGGCCGCCGCGCCAAGCCCGCGGGGGCGTGCACCGGCGGGTGCCAACGCATGTCGGGTGTGGGGCGGATGTGCGGGTCGCCCGCATGCTGCGCGAGCAGGTCGGCCTCGGACAGTCCCTCACGCAAGGCGACATCGACGATGTACACCGCGCGGATCTCGGCCTTGCGCGCATCGAAGCTGCGTTTGAACACTTCGAGCGTGGCAATGTCCCGCTCGGCCAAGCCCAGTCGCTCCGCGGCCAGTGCGCGCAGCGCCGCGATGGGGTGCGGTGCGGGGGCCCGGTCGGCCTCGGTCTCGGCGGGGGCGTCGGCCGCGCGGCGCACTTCGACCGGCAGCGCCGCCAGCGGCAGCTTGAGTTCGGAGAGTCGGATCATCTGTGTCAGCTTGTGTCGATCAAGCAGGGGGCTGGATCATATCCATCGTCCGCAAATCCGGCGCGACACCGGTCCATTCGGACTCACCGATAATCGCTCGTGTGAAGCCTGCCAGGCCGTCGCTGGTGCATGTCCCGAAAGGGCGCACTGGAGGAACGTCCGGACTGCACAGGGCAGCGTAGGAGGTAACACCTCTCCACCGAAAGCCGCAAGGTATAAGGTGAGGATCAGAGCAACAGAGACGAGCCGATTGAGTTCGGGTGAAACGGGCAATCTCTACGCGCAGCAACACCAAATAGGCACACGATGATGCGGCCCGCGGAGTGTGCGGGTAGGTGGCACCGAGCCGGGTGGGTGACCCCCGGCCCAGATGAATGACGGTCACGCCCCGGGTCACCGGGGTGCACAGAATCCGGCGTATCGGCGGGCTTCACACTTTTTTCCCGAGCAAAAAAATGCCCACGCGTCGGCGTGGGCTGCGGTGGCTCGCCTCAGCGTGGCGCCAGTGCGAGTCGACCGAGTTCAAACACGGAGTTGGGCACCGCTGGCGCAGCCGGTGCGCGGGTTTCTGGCCGGCGGTAAATGCCGCGCTTCATCCGGGGCTTTTCCTCGGCGACGGGTTCCCCGACAAGGGCGCGTTGCTCCTCGATGAGCTGCTCGAGCGAGATCGACTGCATGTAGGCGAGCATGCGTGCCTGCAGCTCGGACCAGAGCTGCGCCGTCATGGCCGAAACGCCGTCTTCGGCTCCAGCGCGGGGCGCCTCGTCGTCTTCGGTCGTCTCGACCGCCGTGATGATGTCGGCGACCGAGATGTCGCGGGCGGGCCGCGCCAGCGTGTAGCCGCCGCCCGGGCCGCGCGTGCTCTCGACCAGACCCGAGCGCCGCAGGCGGGCGAACATCTGCTCGAGATACGACATCGAAATGTGATGCCGAGCCGAAATGTCGTTGAGCGACACGGGCCCTGCCTTCTGGCGCAAGCCCACATCAATCATGGCGGTGACGGCGAAACGGCCTTTGGTGCTCAGACGCATGGCAACTCTCCTGGTTTTCCCCTTCAGATACGGAATGTGGGGATAAGTTCAGTGTAGGCAAGCCTATCCTTCGAGTAAATTCGAATTTCAAACTATTTCAATTCGAGTTTTTCGATGAATACGGGCGAGCCGGATGATCAACTTCAAGCATTTGCACTACTTCTGGGTCGCGGCGCGCTCGGGCGGCATCGTGCGCGCGGGTGAGGTGCTGGCCACGACGCCGCAGACGCTCTCGGGGCAGATCAAGCTGCTCGAGGCCGCGCTCAACTGCAAGTTGTTTCGCAAACAGGGCCGGCAATTGGTGCTGACCGACGAAGGGCGCACGGCGCTGCGCTATGCCGATGAAATCTTCGCGCTCGGCCGCGAGCTCGAGGAGGCGCTGCGGCGACCGCAACGCGAGGCGCCCCGGGTGCTGGAGTTTCGCGTCGGCGTCGCCGATTCCGTGGCCAAGGCGGTGGCCTACCGCCTGCTCGAGCCGGCGCTGGCGCTCACACAGCCGCTGCGGCTCATCGGCAGCGAAGGCCGGCTGGGTGATCTGCTGGCGCAGCTCGCGCTGCACCGGCTCGACCTGGTGATCGCCGACGAGCCGCTGTCGCGTCGGCTCAGCGTGCGGGCCTTCAACCATCCCTTGGGCCGCACCACGACCAGCTTTTTCGCCGCGCCAGCGCTGCAGGCGCGGCTGCACGGCGCCTTCCCGCGTTGTCTCGACGGGATGCCGATGCTGCTGCCGGGCGCGAGCTCGGCACTGCGCGGGCAGATCGACGGTTGGCTCGCGCGCGAGCGGCTCAGCCCCCAGATCATCGGTGAGTTCGACGACGGCGCGCTCATGACCGCCTTTGGCCGCGAAGGCCGCGGGGTGTTCGTCGCACCCAGCGTGCTCGAAGCCGAGGTGAAGGCCCAAACCGGCGCCGTGTGCATCGGGCGCAGCCACGAACTGGTCGAGGAGTTCTTTGCGATCTCGGTCGAACGTCGCATCACCCACCCGGCCGTGACCGCGATTACCGAAGTCGCGCGCACGGGCTTGTTCGAGGTGTGATCGGCGGAGAGGCTTCTCTGCTCGCGCGTCGGTGCGGGCGTGGCGGTCGGTACGTCGTTATTACGTCTCGTTCGAAGCGTATGAAAATTCAGTCGTTTCGAATATGAAGGCGATTTCGGACAATACCGGCATGGGCATCGGTTTTTCTCTGCGCCGCCGCACGGTTCTGGCCGGGTGGGCGCTCTCCGTCGTGATGTTGGGCCATGCGCCCGCGGCGTCGCTGCGCCCGGTGGGCGAGGCGGCGGCAGCGACGGGCTCCAACTTGGGCCCGCTGATCGAGGCGTCGGCTCTGCGCCCTTGGCTCGGCCGCGTGCGCATTCTCGACATCCGCGAGCCCGACGACGAGGCACCCGCTGACGCCGCGCGCTGGCTCGCCGGGGCGGTCTCGGCGCCGTATTCGCGCTGGCGTGGGCCGCTCGGGGAGGAGCGACCGCTGCCCGAACTCACCGCCTGGGTGCGCAGCTTGGGCCTCGACGCGCAAACGCCGGTGGTGATCGTTGGCGATGGCGAGGAGGCGTCGGATTTCGGGGCGGCCGCGCGTGTTTATTGGACGCTGCGCTGGCTGGGCCTGCGCCGCCTGGCCATACTCAACGGCGGCGCGTCGGCCTGGATCGACGCCGGCTTGCCCTTGGCCCGGCAGCCGGCGACGGTCACGCCCTCCACCTATACACCGCGGCTCGATGCATCGGTGCGGGCCAGCCTGGAAGAGGTGCGCGCGCGGCTCGGTGATCCGCAAACGCTGCTGCTCGATGCGCGCCCCGCGCCGTTTTACCGGGGTGCGCTCAAGGCTCCGGCCGCCCGCCGCCCGGGCACGCTGCCGGGCGCGCAGTCCTTCGACCATGCACAGTGGTTCCCCGACGGCAGCGCCCGTCTGCCCGATGCCGCCACGCTGGCGCGCATCGCCGCGCAAGGCCCCTGGCAGGCCCGCGCCGGAGCTGCGCCCACGCGCATGGTCAGTTTTTGCAACACCGGCCACTGGGCTGCGATCAACTGGTTCGTGCTCTCCGAGGTGTTGGGGCAAAGCGGCGTGCAGCTCTATCCGGGTTCGATGGTCGAGTGGTCGCGCGCGGGGCTGCCGATGGACCATGTGCCAGGCCGTGCCGAACAGCTCTGGGCGCAGCTGCGCACGCTCTGGAGGAGCACGCCATGAGCCCTGCATCGGCCCGTGTGGCTCAAACAGTCCAGCGTGGAGCCCTGGACGGGGCTAGCCCATGCTCGAACCCGCTGGCCTCGAGGAACGGGGTGGGCGTGCCGGGCGCGGCCGGGAACGCTCGACCGCAGCGGCCTTGGGGCCTGTTGGGGCTGGCGGTGGCGGCCTTTGGGGGCATCACCTGGCTCGTCGGTTGGCGGCAAGGATTTTTGTGGGCGATCGGAGTGGGCTACGGCGCTGCGCTGGCCGGGGCGGCGTTTGGCTTCACCACCGGCTGGCGGGTCTGGATCACCCGGCGCGATGCGAAAGGCTTGTGGGCGCAGTTTTTGGCCATTGCGGTGGCGATGGGCATGAGCGTCCCGCTGCTGGCGGCGCATCCCGAGTTGGGCGCAGCCAACGGCCCGCTGTCGGTGAGCCTGCTGGTCGGCGCGTTCGTCTTCGGCGCCGCGATGCAGGTCACCGACGGCTGCGGATCGGGCACGCTCTACAAGGCGGGCCTGGGGCATCCGGTCAGCATGGCGGTGCTGCCGGCTTTCATCGTTGGCAGCTTTTTCGGTGCCGCGCACCTGCCGGCGTGGCTGTCGCTGGGTGCTTTGCCGCCCGTGAACCTGGTGCAACGCTGGGGGGCACCCCTGACGCTGGCGGTGCAGTTGGGGGTGCTGGCCGCTCTGGCGCTGCTGCTTTGGGTCTTCAGTGCGCAGCGGCGGCAGGGTGCGTCGTTTGCATCGCGTTGGTCCGGGCGCGCGGTGTGGCTGGCCGCGCTGGCCTTGGGCGTGCTGGCTGCGGCCAACCTCGTGGTTGCCGGCCAGCCTTGGGGCATCGTCTATGGCCTTGGGCTCTGGGGCGCTAAGCTCGCGCAGGCGCTGGGCATGGATTTGTCCGGCAATGCGTTTTGGGGGCAGGCGGCCCAGCAAGCGCAACTGCAGGCCAGCGTGCTGACCGACAACACCAGCGTGACCGACCTCGGCCTGCTTTGGGGGGCTTGGCTCGCCGCACGCTGGCGGGGTCAGCCCACGCCCGTGGTGCGGCTCTCCCCTCAGGCTTGGACCGCGTCGGTGGCGGCGGGGCTGGTGCTGGGTTACAGCTCACGGCTTGCCTTTGGCTGCAATGTGGGCGCGTATTTTTCGGGCATAGCCACCGGCAGCGTCCACGGTTGGGTGTGGTTCGCCGTCGCCTTTGCGGGCAGCCTCGTCGGCGTGCGGCTGCGCCGTCGGCTGGGCTTGGGGGACTGAGAGGCTGAGAGGGAATTGGTCATGCCCGCTTTGACGTCCCAAAACACGCCAGAGGGCGTTGCAAATGCGCGCCGTAGCCCGAGCTACGGCTGTGCTTTGCGCCTACTCGGGCGCGTTTTGGGGCGCCCCTTCGGGCA
>NZ_JAEMQB010000085.1:0-6769 GCF_022759015.1 Tibeticola sp.
GCGCGAGCAGCTTGAGCGCCAGGCGGTTGATGTCTTTGTACGCACGCGCGGCGCGTTCGGCGTGGGCGGCCGTCGGCGCGAACTTCGGCGGGTCGAGAATGATGGCGTCGAAACGCTCGTCCGCGTCCAGAAAACGCCGCAGCGAGGCGTTGACGTCGGCATCGAGAAACTGCGCGCGCGCCGCGTCGAAACCGTTGAGCGCGACATGCGCGCGGGCGCGCTCGAGCGCAGGCGCCGAGGAGTCGATAGACACCACCTCGGCAGCGCCGCCGGCCAGCGCGGCCACGCTGAAGCCACCGGTGTAGCAATAGCAGTTGAGCACGCGCACGAAGCCGCGGCGCCGCGTGTGCACGGCAAAACGCGCGCGGTTGTCGCGCTGGTCGAGATAAAAGCCCGTCTTGTGGCCCTGCGCGATGTCCACCGTGAGGCGCCAGTCGTGCTCGCGGATAGTCACTTCGGTCTCGCCGCTGCCGCGCAGCCAGCCCACGGACTCCGCGAGCCCCTCGAGCGTGCGCACGCTGGCGTCCGAGCGTTCGTACAGGCGCGGGCAGCCGGTCAGTTCGAGCAAGCTGTCGGCGATCAGCGACTTGTGGCGCTCGACGCCGCAGGCGGTGAACTGCGCCACCAGCGTGTCGGCATAGCGGTCGACGATGAGGCCGGGCAGACCGTCGGCCTCGCCGTGGATCAGGCGCACGCCGTCGCTCTCGACCCCGAGCAGGGCGCGTGCCCGCACGGCGCGCTCGATGCGCGCGCGGAAAAACGCCGCGTCGATACGCTCAGCCTCCTCGAAGCTCCAGACGCGGGCGCGGATCTTCGACCGCGGGCTGAATGCCGCCCACGCGAGGAAGCGCCCTTCGCTGGACTCGATGCGCACGAGTTCACCGGCGTCGCCGCTGCCCTTGTCGATGGCGCCGTCGAACACCCAAGGATGGCGGCGCAGCAGCGAGCGCTCTTTGCCCGGTTTGAGTCGGATGGTTTTCATGCGTCCGATTGTCGCCGGCGCCGTGCCGCCGAGAACCCAGCCCCGAGCCGCCAACATACCGCCCGAGCGCCGCGCCTCAATCGGGCTTGGACTTGGACTTGCGCGTGGCTTTGGCGCGCGGATGCGCGGCGTCGTAGGCGCGGGCGAGATGCTGGAAATCGAGCCGGGTGTAGACCTGCGTGCTGGTGATGCTGGCGTGACCGAGCAATTCCTGCACCGCGCGCAGGTCGCCGCTCGACTGCAGCAGGTGACTGGCGTAGCTGTGGCGCAGCATGTGCGGATGCACCGGGGCCGACAGGCCCGCAAGCTGTGCGCGCCGCCGCAAGCGCTGCCAGATCGACTGCGCGGTGAGCCGCGTGCCGCGCCGCCCGACGAACAAAGGCTCGGTCGGCTGCGCCGCCCCGCGCACGGCCAGCCAATGGTCGAGTGCGGCGAGCGCCGCGCGCCCGACCGGCACGCTGCGGCGCTTGCGGCCCTTGCCGGTCACATGCGCCTCGCCCGCCTCGCGGTCGATCCAGCCGCGTCCGGCTTGCGCGGCTTCGGCGCTCGCACCCACGTCGAGCCCGACGAGCTCGCCCACGCGCAGGCCGCAGCCGTAGAGCAGTTCGACCATGGCCGCGTCGCGCGCTTCGAGCCAAGGGTCGGCGGATTCGTTCGTGAACTCGGCGAGCTGCACGGCGTCATCCACCGGCAGCGCCTTGGGCAGCCGCTTGGCCGCCTTGGGCGCGCGCACCCCCTGCACGGGGTTGGTGGCGATGCGGCCCTCACGCCCGAGCCACGCGTAAAACCCGCGCCAGCCCGAGAGGATGAGCGCGATGCCGCGCGGCGTGCGTCCACCGGCGTGCATGCGCGCCGCCCAGGCGCGGATGTGGTGCGCTTGCACCTCCTCGAGCGATACCCCGGCATCCAGGGCGCGCGCATGGAGTTTTTCGAGGTCGAGCTGGTAGAGCGCCACGGTCCGCGGTGCGAGCCGCTTGACCACGCGCACATGCTCGAGGTAGGCCCGCGCGATCGCGGGCAGCTCGAGCGGGCTGGAAGCGTCGTCTTCGCTTTGGGCCGAGGCGGCGGTGCCGTTTGCCGGGGCGGGCATGGCGCAACGGGGCGGCTGGGCGCGACGGTGGCGGGCTTCAGCGCAGCCGGGAGAGCGCCGCGCTGACGATTTCACCCAGGCGCTCGATCAGGTCGGTCGCCATGCCCGCCGCGAAGCGCTGCGGGTCGGGCGAAGCCAGCACCAGCAGACCAAAGGCCGGCGTCTCGACCGTATCGCGCAAAGGCAACAGCACCAGCGACGCGGCGCGATCGGGCTCGGGCAGCCAATGCACCGCTTCGAAGCCCGCATTGGCGCCGATGTAAGGCTGCGCCAGTGACGACGCGAGGCTGCGCACATCGCCGCTTGCCCCCTGCGCCCACGGCTCGGTGCGGTGCGCGTCCGCCACCGCCCAGACCTTCAGCGCCACCTGCGGCACCTGGAAACGCTCGCGCAGTTCTTCGAGCACGCGCTCGGGCAGATCGGCGGGCGCGCGCACGAGCAGCAGGGTCCTCGCCAGCGCCAGCAGCCGCTCCGTGAGCAGCATGTTTTCGTTCCCGTGGCGAATCATTTCCATGATCCGTCGCTCCAGGCCTTTGATGCGCTCGCGCAGCATCTCGGCCTGGCGCTCTTGCAGGCTGACGGCACGTGCCCCGTGCGGGCTGGTGAGTTGCACGCTGGCGAGCAGCTCCGCGTGCCGGTTGAAAAAGTCCGGCGTCTGGATCAGATAGTTGGCGATGTCATCCTCGGTGATCGGGGGCACGCCAGGGGTGTGGGTATTCATGGGTTCTTTCCTTTGCCGACGCAGCGGCGTCGAAGTGTCGCTGCCAAAGCCATCACGCATTCACGGCGCATCCGGCCCGGCCGGGTGTTCGGGCAGTTCGATCTCGCCCTCGAAAACGGTGACCGCCGGCCCGGTCATGTGCACGGAATCCTCGAGCCGGCCCGACCACTCGATGGTCAGTCGACCGCCGCGCGTGCGCACATCCACCCGGGAATCGAGCCAGCCCAGGCGGATGCCCGCCACGACGGCGGCGCAGGCGCCGGTTCCGCAGGCGAGCGTTTCGCCCGCGCCCCGCTCAAAGACCCGCAGCCGGATGTTCGAACGATCGACCACCTGCATGAATCCCGCATTCACGCGCCGCGGAAAAGCTGGGTGATGCTCGATGCAGGGCCCGAGGACCTCGACTTCGGCACGCGCCACATCGTCGACGCGCAGCACGGCATGTGGGTTGCCCATCGACAAAACCGCTACATGAATGAGAGCATCTGAATCGCAATTTGCGCCGGCTATCGGACGATTTTCTTTCAAATCCAGCGGCCACATCTGCCACGAGCCGACCACCATCGGCGTTCGGGCGCCGGGCTCGAACGGCACGCGCGCAAGCTCGAACACCGGCGCTCCCATGTCCACCGTGACGCGGCCGTCGGGCTGCACGGCGAGCGACAACACCCCGCTCGCGGTGCGCACGCGCACCGGGTTGTCCTGGGTGAGGCCGCGCTCATGCACGTAGCGTGCGAAGCAGCGCGCGCCGTTGCCGCAGTTCTCCACCTCGCCGCCGTCGGCGTTGTGGATCACGTAGCCGAATGCAATGCCGGCGGCGGCATCTTCAGGCGTGGGCGCGCGCACGCTCAGAATCTGGTCGGCGCCGACCCCGAAATGCCGGTCGGCCAGGAAGCGGTAATGCGCGGGCTCGAGCCCAAACCGGCCCTGCGTCTCGTCGAGCACGACGAAATCGTTGCCCGCACCCTGCATCTTGGTGAAGCGGATCTTCATGGCCGCCATTATCAGGCGACAGCCGAACGCGGCCTGGGTCGCCATAAGGCAACGCTGAATAAGTTCCCGTGATGGCGCGCGCCCGGCTGCGGGATGGGATGCGAGGCGCAAACCGCAGCCATAGCCGAAGCTATGGCGAGGATTTGCAACGAAGCAGACCGCCCGCAGCCGGGATGCGCGGCGCGCGAGGGACTTGTTCAGCGTTGCCATAATCCAGCGCATGGTCCGCCCCACCCAACTCCTGCACCCGCAGCGCGAACCGGCGCCACCGCGCCCCGCCGCCACCGTCCTGCTGCTGCGCGACAGCCCGGCCGGCTTCGAGGTGCTCATGACCCGGCGCAGCGCGCATGCAAGCTTTGCGCCCGGCGCCTACGTGTTTCCCGGCGGCGGCATCGACGCCGCTGACGCGAGTCCCGAAGCACACGCGCAGGCCACGCGGCGCCCCGGCCAGCGCGAAGCGCATCTCACCCAGGCGATTGCCGCCATTCGCGAGAGCTTTGAGGAACTCGGCGTGCTGCTCGCGCGCCACGCCGACGGGCGCATGGCAGATGCGGCCGACATCGCCGCCCTCGACCGCAAGGGCTCTTTCGTCGCCCAGTGCGCCGCGCGCGGCCTCCAGCTCGCCGCCGCCGATGTGTTCGTGCTGGCGCACTGGATCACCGACCGTGACCTGCCGCGGCGCTTCGACGTACCCTTTCTCGTCGCGCGCATGCCCGAAGGCCAAGAGCCCGTGGCCGACGAGGCCGAGCAGTTCGAGCCGGTCTGGGTGCGGCCGGCCGATGCGCTCGCGCGCCATGCCGCGGGGCAGTTCTTCATGATCTTCCCGACCATCCGCACGCTCGAGCGGCTGCAATACTTTGCCGGCGTGGACGCCGTGCTCGCCGCCTGCGCCGCCAACGAGGAGCCGCTGTGGACGAGTTGCCCGCGTGCGGGCCTGCTCGGTGGGCGCGAGGCGCGCTTTATGGAGCACGAGCCGCCCTACGGCGAACTCGAACTCGTCTGCCCCGACGGCCAGATCCTGCATCCGCTCGACTGGCACCGCGACGAGCCCACGCCGCTGCTCAAAAACGTCGCGCGCCTGACCGCCGCCAACCCGGGCGCCATGACCGGCCCCGGCACCAACAGCTACCTCGTCGGCGACCCCAGCACCGGCTACATCGTCATCGACCCCGGGCCAGTGGATGCCGAGCACCAACAGCGCCTCTGGCGCGCCACGGGCGGCGCGATCCAGGCCATCGTCTGCACGCACTCGCATCCCGACCATGCGCCCGGCGCGTGGCCGCTGCAGGCGCTGTGCGCGCACCGACCACCCGTCCTCGGGCTGCCCTCGGCCGCCACCGCGCGTGCCGCCAGTGCGTTCACGCCCGACCGAACGCTCTGCGACGGTGAATGCCTGGTGCTGCGCAGCGCCGACGGCACCACGACCCACACGCTCGAGGTGCTGCACACGCCCGGCCATGCCGCCAACCACCTCTGCCTGGTGCTGCGCGAAGACGGCCTGCTGTTCAGTGGCGACCACATCTTGAACGGCAGCACCACCATCGTCGACCCCCCCGATGGCGACATGAGCGCCTATCTCGACTCGCTCGACCGACTCGCCGCGCATGGCCACGCACACGAGGTGCGCTACATCCTGCCCGCGCATGGCTACGTGATCGCCGACGCCCCCGCCGCCATCGCACGGCTCAAAGCGCACCGACTGCAGCGCGAAGCCAAGGTCATCGCCGCCATGCAGGCCGCGCCCGAGGGCACGCTGCAAGACTGGGTGCGCCTGGCCTATGACGACGTGCCCGAACGCATGTGGCCGCTGGCCGAGCGCAGCCTGCTCGCCCATGTGCAGCGCCTGCGCGCACTCGCCCCGGCCAACGACGGCCTATGAACCGTCCCCCGAATCCCGGCGCTGCCCCCGTTGAGGTCGGCGAGCGGCTCGCCAAGCGGGTGGCCGCGCTGCGCGGCTGCTCGCGCGCCGAGGCCGAACGGCTGATCGAAGGCGGCTGGGTGCGGGTGGATGGGGTCGTGGTCGAGCAGCCGCAACACCGCGTGCGCGATGAACGCATCGAGATCGACCCGAACGCCCAAGCCGCCGCACTGCGCCCCATGACGCTGCTGCTGCATCGAAGCGCGGCTGCCGCCGCGGCCCCGCCCGCTGCGGCCGACCGCTGGGACGCCGACCCCTCGCGCGAGCGGCTGCTGCGCCGCCATCTGCAGGCCTTGCAGGCGCCCCTCTCGCTGCCGCCGGCGTGCAGCGGCCTCGTCGTCTGGACGCAGGACGCCGCGGTCGCACGCCGCCTGATGGAGGACGCGACGCTGCTCGAGCAGGAATTTCAACTCGACGTGGCGGGCCCCGTGAGTCCCGTGCAACGCGCCGCGCTGCAGCAAGCCCTGCCCGGGGGCAAAGCCAGCGTCGGCAGCAGCCAGGCCGACCGCACGCGGCTGCGGGTGGTCGGCAAGGGCGCACAGGCCCCCGCGGTGCTGCTCGACGCGAGCGCGCGCGCCGGACTTGCGATCCTTGCGCTCAAGCGCCTGCGCATCGGCCGCATCGCCCTCGGCCCGCTGCCCGAAGGCCGGTGGCGCTTCCTGCGGCCGTTCGAGCGGTTTTGAACCCTAACCGGCCGGCAGCGGTCGTCCAGCCCCTCGTTCACTGCGGCGCCAACGAGCAATGGCCCGCGCTCGCCGACGGGCCGGAACCCAGTGCCAGCGGCGGCGGCTCGGCGAATCGGTCATGCGGCGTGCTGTTCCGCCAATCGAGCAGCAAAAGCAGCACGACCACCAACCAAAAGAATACGGGCCGTGCGCGCCAGCGCCCGGTCGTCGCATTGGGCCTCGATGGTTGTTTCATGGTCTCAGAGGCTGAGAGGGAATTGGGCGTGCCCGAAGGGGCGCCCCAAAACGCGCCCGAGTAGGCGCAAAGCACAGCCGTAGCTCGGGCTACGGCGCGCATTTGCAACGCCCTCGGGCGTGTTTTGGGACGTCAAAGCGGGCA
>NZ_JAEMQB010000061.1:0-12119 GCF_022759015.1 Tibeticola sp.
GCCCGCTTTGACGTCCCAAAACACGCCAGAGGGCGTTGCAAATGCGCGCCGTAGCCCGAGCTACGGCTGTGCTTTGCGCCTACTCGGGCGCGTTTTGGGGCGCCCCTTCGGGCACGCCCAATTCCCTCTCAGCCTCTGAGCCCCTAGCGAAACAGGACAGACGATGACGGTTCAGTGGTATCCCGGGCACATGCACCGGACAAGCAAGGCGATTGCCGAGCGCATGGCCGAAATCGACGTCGTGATCGAACTGCTCGACGCGCGCCTGCCCGGGTCGAGCGCCAATCCTCTGCTGGCGCGGTTGCGCGGAGATCGCCCCGTGCTGATGGTCCTCAACAAACAAGATCTCGCCGACCCGGCCCGAACCGCGCTTTGGCTGGACTGGTATCGCGCGCGGACGGCAACCGGGGCGCTGGCGCTGGATGCCGCAGAGCGCGCCGCCGCCCGGCTGCTGATCGACGCATGCCGCGCGTTGGCGCCTGGTCGGCATGGGCTGGCCAAACCCCTGCGCGTGCTGATCTGCGGCATCCCCAACGTCGGGAAATCCACCCTGGTCAATGCGCTGTGCGGACGACGGATGGCCAAGACGGGCGATGAGGCCGGAATCACGCGCATGGAGCAGCGGATTCTGCTGGCCGATGACTTCTACCTTTTCGATACGCCTGGCATGTTGTGGCCCAAGATCGAGATCGAACGCAGCGGTTACTTTCTGGCGGCCAGCGGTGCGATCGGGCGCAACGCCTATGACGATGTGGAGGTCGCGCTCGAATTGCTCGATGTTTTGCGCGCGGACTACCCCGAACGGCTCGCGCAGCGCTTCGGACTGGCCGCTCCCGTGGAGGTGTCGGCAACCCCAGCGGACCAGTTGCTCACCGAAATCGGCCGACGCCGCGGTGCTTTGCAGTCGGGTGGACGCGTCGATGAACAAAAGGCGGCCGAGCGGGTGCTGGCCGACTTTCGTTCGGGAGCCTTGGGCCGCGTCACGCTGGAAACCCCGGAGCGTTTTGTCCAGTGGCAAGCCGAGGCAGATCGCGCCAGGCAAGAGCGCGAGGCGCAGCGTGTCGAGCGCCGTCAGCAGCGTCACCCGCGTCAGGCGAGCAGCCGCTGATCGGGCGGGCGAGTCGGCCGGTCTGGCTGCCAAAAAATTAGGCAGGATAAGGCCCGCCCTTTGAAATCAAAGACTTGGGTATTCACTACAGAGCTTGCCCAAGCTTATCCACAAGATTGTTCACGTCCAGACGGGACAACCGCCTCGTCGACCATCGTCTATTCGACCTCGCCCCCGAAGCGCTCGATGAGGTTGGCGACATATTGATCGACCAGGTCTTCGAATTCCTTGCGAACGACCGGCTCGACCACCACGCGCATCAGGGCGGGTAGGGCCACCGAGACGTCGGCCTCGATGTTCAGGGTGACCTGGGTGGATGTTTTCTGGTCCTTGATCTTCCAACTGCCCCGAACTTCGGCATTGCCGATGCCCTTGACCGGCGTCCATTTCACCGTTCGCTTGGCCTTGTCGCTGACATACTTGCAGGCATACACGGTTTGCAGGTGGACCTGCTTCGTCCCCACCTTTTCCATTTCCCACTGATAGACCCCCTCTCCCAGATCGACGAGACGATGCACTTTGGGAAAGTGGCTGACCGACAAGGGGACGTTGGAGAGCACGGAGAACACCTCGTCGGCCTGGGCGTGCACTTGGAATTCGTACTGCAGTTCAATGTGGACGGTGACGGTCATTTCGAACTCCTGGGTGATGCCTCGGCCCAAGCTGCATGTCGAAACCAGTGCCCAGTCCCGACGGCGCTCAAGATGGCTTCGCGGCTCAAAGGGGACCTCAGAGACGGCGCATCTGCGCGGTTTGCGCATTGTGCCAAAGGCTGGTGTCGCAGCGCGTGGCAGTGCAATGGAAACAAGGGGCGGGCTCCCAAGCCAGGTTGTTGCCTCGCTGGTGGAGCCCGCCTTGTTCCCGGCGGATTCGCCTACGGGCGCGGCTCTGTTTGTCGATCTTTTTCGCCCGCAACATCCGCCGCTCGTCCCCCTTCGGGCCTCCCTGAAGGCTGATGGTGTGACGCTCAACGCCAAGGTTGCCCCATTCATCCAATTTGGTGTCGAGCACCCCTGGCAAGATTGACAGGCATGCGTCATGCCGATCGGGTGGCGGCGGGCGGGGCGAAATTTTGTTGTACAATGCGGGCTTCGCGGCTGTAGCTCAGCTGGATAGAGTACCTGGCTACGAACCAGGGGGTCGTGGGTTCGATTCCTGCCAGCCGCACCAAACAAAAAGCCCTGAAGCTGATCGGTTTCAGGGCTTTTTCCTTTGTGTTCGAGGTTTGCGATGAGCAAGGCATTTACCCGAGAGCCAGATGCCGAGGCCGACGATTCGGAGCAGCCCGAAGCGGCGGGCCTACCCGCAGGCACGCGAAACTACATCACGCCCGAAGGATATGCACGCTTGCGCGCCGAGCTGCTCGAACTGATCGACGTGGAGCGGCCTCGCGTCGTCGATGTCGTCCATTGGGCGGCCAGCAACGGTGACCGTTCGGAGAATGGCGACTACATCTATGGGAAGCGGCGCTTGCGCGAGATCGATCGCCGCATCCGTTTCCTGACCAAGCGCCTGGAGATCGCCGTCGTCACCGACCCGTCGGTTCACCATGGCCGCGACGAAGTGTTCTTTGGTGCGACGGTCACGTACGAAGACGATTTGGGCGAGCAGCGTACGGTGACCATCGTCGGAATCGACGAAGCGGATCACAGCCAGGGGCAGGTGAGTTGGATTTCGCCGGTCGCTCGAGCGCTTCTGAAGGCCCGCGTGGGCGACGTGGTCCGCTTGCAAACGCCCGCCGGCACGCGGATGCTCGAAATCCTCGAGGTGAGCTACCCGCAGGCGCGGACGACCTCGTCCTCTTGACGGACCGGGCCGCTGCCCTTACGCACCCGCCATTGCCCGCCGGACGTGCAGCACGTGCGGGGTGCGGCGCAGGCTGCGCATGAGGCTGTCGAGATGGGCTTCGTCCCGGACAGCCACGACGAAGCGCAGATCGGTCGTCTCCATGGCGCTTTCGTCTTCCATGTCGATGTGGGTGATGTCTCCTTCGGCTGCGGCGATGGCGCCGGCCACCTTGGCCAGCACGCCTTTGCCGTTGCGCACCGTGACGACGATTTCTGCATCGAACGCCCGTGTGGGCTCATCGGACCATTCGACGGTGATGAAGCGCTCGGCGTCCTTTTGCAACAGCTTGCGGGCGGCTGGACATTCCGCGCGGTGGACCATGAGGCCTTCCCCTCGGCCCAGATAGCCGACGATCGCATCCCCGGGTACCGGCCGGCAGCAGCGCGCAAAACGCACCGAGGCGTTTTCGCTGCCGTCCACCGTGACCGCTCCTTGCGACAGCGTTTCATGGGCGGTGAAGCGTTCGCGGCTCAACAGAATGGCATCGGGTTTTTCGCCGCTTTCGTCGAGCAGCGCCAACATCCGTTTGGCGACGATGCTGGCCACCCGTTTTCCGAGACCGATGTCGACCATGAGCTCGCTGCGACTGCGGCTGCCGGTAAAGCGCAGCAGTTTTTCCCACAACTCCTGGTGCGCCTCATCGTCTGCGGGGACGTGGTCGACGCCCTCGGCGCGTAGGGCCTGGGCCAGAAGCTGCTCGCCGAGGCGCTCCGACTCGGTCTGCGCCATCGTCTTGAGGTAGTGCCGGATTTTGGACCGGGCTCGGCCCGTGCGCACGAAGCTCAGCCACGCGGGGTTGGGCGTGGCGGTGGGGTTGGTGACGATTTCGACGACGTCGCCGTTTTTCAGTTCAGCCCGCAGCGGCGAATCAAGGCCATTGATGCGCGCACCGACCGCATGGTCGCCCACGTTGCTGTGAATCGCGTAGGCAAAGTCGACGGCGGTGGCACCGCGGGGCAGGGCCAGGATCTGGCTCTTGGGGGTGAAGACGTAGACCGCATCGGGGAAGAGGTCGACCTTGATGTGGTCCCAGAACTCGGCAGCGTCCCGGGTTTCGTCTTGAATGTCGAGCAGCGACTGCAGCCACTGCGTGCCGAGCCGGTTTCCGTTCAAGGCGCTGCTGTCGTTGTTCTTGTAAAGCCAGTGCGCGGCCACGCCCGACTCGGCCACCACATGCATCGCCTGGGTGCGCAATTGGAACTCCACGTTGATGCCCGATGGCCCGACCACCGTCGTGTGCAAAGACTGGTAGCCGTTGAGCTTCGGGATCGCGATGTAGTCTTTGAATTTGCCGGGGACTGGCTTGTAGAGCTGGTGCAAGGCGCCGAGGCCCGTATAGCAGTCGATGGTCGATGGCACGATCAAGCGAAAGCCATAAATGTCGGTGACCTGAGCGAAACTCAGATGCTTTTCCTCCATCTTCCGATAGATGGAATAAAGCGACTTTTCGCGACCGCTGATTCGCACGCTCAGTCCCAACTCGGAAAACGCCCGCTCCACTTCCGCTTGCACCTTGGCAATCAGGTCGCGCCGCCGGCTGCGGGCCCGCTGCACGGCCTTGGCCAGCACGGCATACCGCCATGGATGCAGATGGCGGAAAGCCAAGTCCTGCAACTCACGGTAGGTTTCGTTGAGGCCCAGTCGATGCGCGATTGGCGCATAGATTTCGAGCGTTTCGGAAGAAATGCGCGCCCACTTGGATCGCGGCATGTCGCCCAGCGTGCGCATGTTGTGCGTGCGGTCGGCGAGCTTGATGAGGATGACCCGCACATCCCGCGCCATGGCCAACAGCATCTTGCGGAAGGACTCGGCCTGACCCTCTTCGCGGGTGGTGAACTGCAACTTGTCGAGCTTGGTCAGTCCGTCGACGAGATCGGCCACCGAGGAGCCGAAGCGCTCGACCAAGTCCGCTTTGGTGACGGCGCAATCCTCCATGGCGTCATGCAGCAGCGCTGCCATGAGGGCGGGGGCGTCGAGCTTCCACAGCGCGCACTGGGCGGCGACGGCGATGGGATGCGTGATGTAGGGCTCACCACTGTGGCGCCATTGGCCGAGATGGGCTTCGTCGGCAAATCGGTAGGCCTGGCGCACCCGCTCGATGTCCGCAGGATCGAGATAGTCCAGGCGCTCGAGCAGGGCTGCAAAGCTCGCCGCCGCTGCGTTGGCGGCCGCCGGGGCCTTGCCAGGCCCCCTCGATTCGGTCGAGGGCGGCGTGGAAGAAGGGGGGACGACGGCGCTCATAAGGATGAGACTTTACTGCCAGAACGGCTAGCTATGAAAAAAGCACCCCTTGGGGTGCTTCGGGCAACGCTGAACAAATCCCCCGCGCGCCGCGCATCGCAGCTGCGGGCGTGCCATCACGGGAACTTGTTCAGCGTTGCCTTAGGCTGACGCTTCGGGGTTCTCGCCTGGCAGCATGGGGCGGCGAAGCGGCGGAAGTTCGAACGCTCAGATGGGTACTTTCTTGAGCATTTCGAGGCCGACTTTGCCCGCCGCGATCTCACGCAGGGCCGTTACGCCAGGCTTGTTGCGGCTTTCGACCTTGGGCGTATGGCCCTGGGCCAGCATGCGGGCGCGGTACGTTGCTGCGAGCACGAGCTGGAACCGGTTCGGGATTTTTTGAAGGCAATCTTCAACGGTGATGCGGGCCATGGTGGTCTCGGTGAATCAGGAAATGTTCAGAGCGGAGAAGATCTCCGGGCGCAAGCGTCGCTGGGCGACGTAGCGCAGGCGCTGCGCGTGAACGATGGCTTTGAGGTCGAACAAAGCGCGTTCAAATACTTCGTTGATTATAACGTAGTCAAATTCATGGGCATGGGCCATTTCTTCGGCGGCATTGCGCAGGCGCAGAGCGATCACTTCGGGTCGATCTTCGCCGCGGCGCAGCAGTCGCGCACGCAGCTCTTCCCAGCTTGGGGGCAGGATGAAAATGAGCACCGCGTTGGCGAACGCGCGGCGGATCTGCAAAGCCCCTTGCCAATCGATTTCCAAAATCACATCGGCGCCGCTGGCAATACGCTCTTCGATGGCACGGCGGGAGGTCCCGTAGCGATGGCCATGCACGTTTGCCCAT
Organism: Tibeticola sp.; assembly: GCF_022759015.1. Taxonomy (NCBI): domain Bacteria; kingdom Pseudomonadati; phylum Pseudomonadota; class Betaproteobacteria; order Burkholderiales; family Comamonadaceae; genus Tibeticola; species Tibeticola sp. Next base: position 6,030 of record NZ_JAEMQB010000061.1, read on the forward strand.
TCGACGAACGCGCCTGCGGCAATCATGGCGTCGAATTCGGCGTCCGAAACGAAGAAATACTCCCGGCCATGGCGTTCCTGCCCCCGGGGCGCGCGGGTGGTGTGGGAGACCGACAACTGGACCTGAGCATCGAGTTCGAGCAGGGCCTTGACCAGACTGGACTTACCGGCGCCGCTCGGTGCGGCGACGACGAAGAGGTTGCCGGGGTAGTCGCTCGTCGCGGCTGAGGCGTCCAGCGCAGTCGAGGGGGCGCAGTCCATGTTCATTCGATGTTTTGTACCTGTTCGCGCATTTGTTCGATCAGCACTTTCATGTCGACCGCGATACGCGTGAGTTCCAAGGTGGAAGCCTTGGAGCCGAGTGTATTGGCTTCCCGGTGTAGTTCCTGGATCAAGAACTCGAGGCGTTTGCCCACCTCTCCGCCCTGAGCGAGCAGTCGCTCGATTTCCTCGATGTGCGACAGGAGGCGGCCCAGTTCCTCGGCCACGTCGATGCGAAGCGCAAACGCCGTGGCTTCGCTGAGCGCGCGTTCCTGGACCGCGGCGCTCGAAGGGTCGCCGCCGGCCAGGCCGCAGGCTTCATTCCAGCGGTCGATGAAGCGTTGCCGCTGTTGCTCGACCAGTTTGGGGATCAGGGGCTGGGCCTGCTGGGCGAGTGCGCGGATCGCGGCACAGCGCTCGCGCATCAGGCTGGCGAGGCGCTCGCCCTCTCGGGACCGCGCTTCGAGGAAGGCCGCGAGGGCGCGTTCGGCGAGCGGCAGCACGTCGGCCTGCCATTCGTCGCTGCCAGCCGGCGTGTTTGCCGCCAGCCGCAGCACGTCGGCAACGCTCAGCGGCTTGGCTTTGGGCAGCCAGGACAGCACTTTGTCCTGTGCCGCCCCCAGGCGCTGGAGCAGCCGGGGCGTGGGGTCGAACAGGGCTTCTTCGGCGGAGCGGTCCAGCCCCGCCCTCAGTTCGACCTTGCCGCGGCGGATGGATCGGGTCAGCAGCTCGCGCAAGGCAGGCTCGAACGCCCGGAGTTCATCGGACAGGCGGAAGCTCAGGTCGAGAAAGCGGCTGTTGACGGAGCGAATCTCCAGGCTCAGCCGGGGGCGCGCGGAGACAGAGGGGCCCTCGGCCGAGGGCGGATCTTCCCCGTTGTGCAGGACGCTCGCGTAGCCGGTCATGCTGTAAACTGACATTCGATTTTCCTGCTGTTGGCGTTGGGCTTGGCATGGGACGGGATCCCTCGCCAAGATGGGGTACTCATCGCATTGCACGAGGTCGAGCCGCCGCGAATTATGTCAAAGGTCAAACCTGCGCCCCTTCCTCCCGATACCGTCATTGGTGGCTACCGCATCGTTCGCCGCGTCTCCTCGGGCGGCTTTGGCGTGGTGTACCTCGCCGTGGACGCCGAGGGCCAGCATGTCGCCATCAAGGAGTACCTGCCGTCCTCGCTGGCCACGCGCGCGCCGGGCGAGTTGCTGCCGCAGGTCGCGCCCGAGAAGCTTTCGCTCTATCGCCTGGGCCTCAAGAGCTTCTTCGAAGAGGGGCGGTCGCTGGCACAGATTTCGCACCCTTCGGTCGTGAGCGTGCTCAATTTCTTCCGGGAGAACGAGACCGTCTACATGGTGATGAACTACCTGGAGGGTGCGACCCTACAGGACTACATCGTCACGGCGCGCGACCTCAAGAAACAGAAGGTGTTTCGGGAGTCGACCATCCGGTCCTTGTTCGACGAAATCCTGCGCGGGCTGCGCATCGTGCACCAGCACAAGATGCTGCACCTGGACATCAAGCCCGCGAACATCTTCATCACCGACGACAACCGCGCGGTGCTGATCGACTTTGGCGCGGCGCGCGAAGTGCTGTCGAAGGAAGGCAATTTCATCCGGCCGATGTACACGCCGGGCTTTGCCGCGCCCGAGATGTACCGGCGCGATTCGAGCATGGGGCCGTGGACGGACATTTACGCCATTGGCGCGTGCATCTACGCGTGCATGCAGGGCTATCCGCCCAATGACGCGCCGCAGCGGCAGGAGAAAGACCGGCTGCCGCTGTCGCTCGCCCGGCTGCGCGGGGTGTATTCCGACAACCTGATCGAAGTGGTCGACTGGTGCATGTCGCTCGACCCCTTGTCGCGGCCTCAGTCCGTGTTTGCGTTGCAAAAGGAACTTGCCCGCGAGAGCGAGCGACGCTACACCAGGCTCACGCTGGGCGAGAAGGTGCGGCTGCAGGTCGACAACCTGATGACCGACACCAAGAAGGGTCTGCGGGCGGCGACGGAATTCGGCAAGAAGATCAAATGATGTTCTCCGTCTTCCAGGTCAGCCGCAAGGGCGGGCGCGAGCGCAACGAAGACCGCATGGGCTATTGCTACACGCGCGACGCAGCCCTTTTTGCCCTGGCCGACGGCATGGGCGGCCACCCCGAGGGCGAGGTGGCGGCCCAACTGGCCTTGCAAACCGTCTCGTCCTTGTTCCAGCGCCAGGCACGGCCCACGGTCGACGATCCGCACGCCTTCCTCACGCACGCACTGATGGCCGCGCATCATCAGATTGTGCGTTATGCGGGCGACAAAGGCATGCTCGACACCCCGCGCACGACCCTGGTTGCGGCTTTGCTGCAAGACGGCCATGCGTTTTGGATCCACTGCGGCGATTCGCGGCTTTATGTCGTGCGCGACGGCCAGTTGCTGACCCGCACGCGCGACCATTCCTTCGCCGAGCACCCCGCAGCGTCCGAGTCGCTCGGTGGGCCGCCGACCGCCAACCGCAACATCCTGTTCACCTGCCTGGGCTCGCCCGTGCGCCCCATCTTCGACCACGGCGGGCCCTTACGCCTGCTGCAGGGCGACCGTCTGCTGTTGTGTTCCGATGGGCTGTGGGGAACTTTGCCCGAAGAGGTCATCGTGGCCGGCGTTGCGCAGGCACCGGTCGCAGAGGCCGTTCCCGATCTCGTCGAGCGCGCCCTGCGTGCCGGAGGTGCCCGTTGCGACAATGTCACGGCGATTGCGTTCGAGTGGGAGACGCCTGGCGCGGCCGAGTCGGCGTTCGGCGTGTCGACCGACAGCATTTCCGATGGCGTCTTCGCATCGACCATCCAGGCCGGCCCCGCCGATGCCTCGGCCGATGAACTCGATGACGCCGCCATCGAGCGCTCGATCGCCGAGATCAACGAAGCGATCCGCCGATCCGCGGCCCGCAGAGGTTGACGCTTCGGAGCGGGCCGACCCCGCGCGGGCTCGTCCCGATTCACCGACAGGAAGCTCTTTGATGACGACATTCATTCGTTCTGGCGGCCGTGCTGCCGATGCCTTACGCCCGGTGCGCATCACCCGCGGCTACACCATCCACGCCGAGGGCTCGGTGCTGATCGAGTTCGGCCACACCCGGGTGCTGTGCACCGCCTCCGTGCTCGACAAAGTGCCGCCGCACCAGAAGGGCAGCGGCGAAGGCTGGGTCACGGCCGAGTACGGCATGCTGCCGCGCGCCACGCACACCCGCGGCGACCGCGAGGCCGCGCGCGGCAAGCAAAGCGGGCGCACGCAGGAGATCCAGCGGCTCATCGGCCGCTCGCTGCGCGCGGTGTTCGACCTCAAGCGCCTTGGCGAGCGCACGCTGCATCTGGACTGCGACGTGATTCAGGCCGACGGCGGCACGCGCACCGCGGCCATCACCGGCGCCTTCATCGCCGCGCAGGACGCGGTCAACCGGCTGCTGGCCGAAGGCAAACTGACCGAGAGCCCCATCACCGACCCGGTTGCCGCGATTTCCGTCGGCATCGTCGAGGGAACCCCCTTGCTCGACCTCGAATACACCGAAGACGTCGCCTGCGACACCGACATGAACGTCGTCATGACCGGTGCCGGGCATTTCGTCGAAGTTCAGGGCACCGCCGAGGGGGTGCCGTTCACGCGCGTCGAGATGAACCGCTTGCTCGATCTGGCCGAGAAGGGCATCCGGGAGTTGCTCGAACTGCAGCGTATGAGCTTCAAAAACGAGAGCAACTAAAGGCCATTTCATGCTGGGGAGAAGGGGAAAACCTTGAAAATCGTGCTCGCATCGAACAATTCGGGCAAGCTGGCGGAACTGCAGGCCATGTTGGGCGATCTGCCGGTGCAACTGATCCGCCAAGGGGAACTCGGCATCCCCGAGGCGCCCGAGCCTTACCGCACCTTCCTCGAGAACGCCCTGGCCAAGGCGCGCCACGCCGCCGCCGCCAGCGGCCTGCCCGCGCTGGCCGATGATGCCGGCCTGTGCGTCGATGCGTTTGGCGGGCTGCCCGGTGTGGACACCGCCTACTACGCCACCCAGTTCGGCTACGAAAAGGGTGATGCGAACAACGTGCGTGCCCTGCTCGAGCAAATGCAGGGTCAGGCGAACCGGCGCGCGGCCATGGTCAGCACCCTGGTCGGCGTGCGTTCGCCCGACGACCCCGAGCCGCTGGTGGCGGTCGGCCGTGTGGTCGGCGAGATCGCGCGCGAGCCACGGGGCCACAACGGCTTTGGCTTTGACCCCGTGATGTACATCCCCGAGTTCGGCCGTACCTTCGCCGAGTTGCCGGTCGAAGTGAAAAACGCCCACAGCCACCGCGGCAAGGCCGCACGCGCCATGGCCGCCATGATCCGCGAGCGTTGGCTGTGACCGAACCCCTGTCCGACGTCGCCGCCCACTACTTGCGGCCGGGCACGCTGCAACTGCGCGAGCAGCCGCCGTTGTCGCTCTATGTGCATCTGCCTTGGTGTTTGAAAAAATGCCCGTACTGCGACTTCAACTCGCATGCCGTGCGCGCCGCCCCGCTCGCGGAGCACACCCTGGTTCGCGCCGCACCGCAGGGCCGCCTGCCCAGCGCGCCCGAAGTCAACGCGGCAGCGGCCGTGCCTGAAGCCCGCTATGTCGAGGCCCTGGTGGCCGACCTCGATGCCAGCCTGCCGCTGGTCTGGGGCCGGCCCATCGTCAGCGTGTTCATCGGTGGCGGCACGCCGAGCCTGTTCAGCCCTGAGGCCATCGAGCGGCTGCTCAGCGCCATTCGCGCCCGCCTGCCGCTGATCCCGGACTGCGAGGTCACGCTCGAGGCCAACCCCGGCACCTTCGAGCGCGACCGCTTCGCCGCCTACCGCGCCGCCGGGGTCACGCGGCTCTCGATCGGTGTCCAGAGCTTCAACGACGCGGCCTTGCAGGCGCTCGGTCGCGTGCACGACCGCGCGCAAGCCATCGCCGCGGTCGAAGAGGCCGCCCGCGCCTTCGACACCTTCAACCTCGATCTGATGTACGCCCTGCCGCAGCAAACGCTCGCGGCGCTCGACGAAGATCTGGCCACGGCTCTTGCCTTCGCGCCGCCGCACCTGTCGGTCTACCACCTCACCATCGAGCCCAACACCTACTTTGCCAAGCACCCGCCCGCGCTGCCCGAAGACGACCTGGCTTACGCCATGCTCGACCGCATCACCGAGCGCACCGCGGCGGCCGGGCTCGAGCGCTATGAAGTCTCCGCCTACGCGCGGCGCGGCCACCGCTGCGTGCACAACCAGAACTACTGGCAATTCGGCGACTACCTCGGCATCGGTGCGGGCGCGCACGGCAAACTCAGCTTTCCGCACCGCATCGTGCGCCAGGTGCGCTGGCGCGAGCCCGAACGCTACCTGGAGCGCGCGCTGGCCGGCGCACCCATCGCCCAGGCCGAGGAAGTCGCCCGCGCCGACCTGCCCTTCGAATTCATGCTCAACGCGCTGCGCCTGCGCGAGGGCTTCGACCTCGCCCGCTACACCGCGCGCACCGGCCTGCCGCTGTCGACCCTCGAGCCGAAACTCGCCGAAGCCGAGCGCCGCGGCTGGATCGAACGCGACCTGCAAGGCCTGCGCCCCACCGAGCGCGGCTTCGACTTCCTGAGCGACTTGCAGGCGCTGTTTCTGCCTTGAGCGGGCTGCGCGCATGTTGGCGCAGTCGGCCCAGTGTTCCAAGCAGCGGCCCTCAGATCGGCCCACCCACGCCCTTGAACTTCTCCACGAACGCGGCGATTTTCTGGAACACGCGCTGCTTGGTGCTGAGGTATTGCGGATTGAGCGGACCCATCTTGGGCAGGATGGCATGGAGATCGGTGCCGCTGTCGC